>NZ_JBEYXJ010000059.1:0-50440 GCF_040645015.1 Streptomyces sp. NPDC046881
TTCCCCCAACCCCTCTCCCCCTCCCCGCCGCTCTCCCGATCGGCCTTTCGGGCGCGGGACCTGGGGGGCGTGGGCCCCCCGGGGCGGGGCCGGGTCGGTGAGGACCCGGCGCAGGCCGGCCTCGCGGTCGAGCAGCGCGGTGACGGCCGCCAGCTCGTCGGCGAGCTGCACGGCGTCCACGGACGTGGAGTCCGTCAGCGCGTCGAGACGCTCACGTGCGGCTGCCAGGGCCTCGCGGCTCGCTCCGTTCATCGCGTGGCCTCGGCCTTCTCCTCGAGCTCGTCGAGGAAGCGGTCGATCACACGGCTCTGGCGGGCGTGGTCCTCGAGGGACTCGCCGACGAGCTTGCCGGCCAGGTCGGTGGCGAGCTTGCCGACGTCCTGACGCAGCGCGGACGCGGCGGCCTTGCGGTCGGCCTCGATCTGGGCGTGACCGGCGGCGACGATCTCCTCGCGCTGCCGCTGGCCCTCGGCCCGCATCTCGGCGATGAGCGCGGCACCCTGCTCCTGCGCCTCCTGGCGCAGGCGCGCGGCCTCGTGCCGGGCCTCGGCGAGCTGGGCCTTGTACTGCTCAAGGACGCTCTGGGCCTCGACCTTCATGGCGTCGGCCTCTTCGATGCCGCCTTCGATCGCCGCGCGACGCTCCTCCAGAACCTTGTTGATGTTCGGAAGCAGCTTCTTCCAGAAGAAGAAGAACACGATGGCGAAGGCGATGGTGCCGATGAGCAGCTCGGGACCCGGAGGAACGAGCGGGTTCTGCTCCTCCTCGGCCGCGAGTGCAACCAGGTTGGCGATCACATCAGTGCCTTTCGTCGATTCGTGTCAGGTAAGTGCTGATTACTTACCGAACACGAACGGCATAACGATGCCGATGAGGGCGAGCGCCTCACAGAAGGCGAAGCCCAGGATCTGGTTGGCACGGATCAGACCGGCGGCCTCGGGCTGACGGGCAAGGGCCTGGGTGCCGTTACCGAAGATGATGCCGACGCCGATGCCGGGGCCGATCGCGGCGAGGCCGTAACCGATGGAGCCGACGGAGCCGTGGACGCCGGTTTCAGCAGCAAGGGTCTGGAGAGCGGACATGCCGGTTCTTCCTTCTCTTTCATGGACCGGTGGGGGTTGGCCACCGGACGACTGGAGGTTTGGGGGCGGTGGTACGACTCAGTGGTGCTCGGCGAGAGCGCCCTGAATGTAGGAACAGGCGAGGAGCACGAAGACGTACGCCTGGACGGCCTGGACGAAAAGCTCGAAGAGGATCATGGCCATCGTCATCACGAAGGAGACGCCGGCGGCCGGGACCATCCAGCTGTTCAGCAGGTACCAGGAGGCCACGGTGAACATGGCCAGCATCAGGTGACCGGCGAACATGTTGGCGAACAGTCGCACGGCGTGCGTGAACGGGCGGACCAGCAGGTTCGAGAAGAACTCGATGACCATGACGAGCGGCAGCACCGGGCCGAGCGACTTGTCGTAGCCGGTGACGTTCTTGAAGAAGCCGACGAAGCCGTGGCGCTTGAAGGTCAGCGCGACCCAGGTGATGTAGACGATCGCGGCCAGCACCGCCGGGTAGGCGATGATCGAGGAGACCGGGAACTGCGCGAGCGGGACCACGGACCAGACGTTCATGATCCAGATGAAGAAGAAGAGGGAGACCATGAGCGGCACCCACTTCTCACCCTCGCGCTTGCCCAGCGTCTCGTACACGATGCCGCGGCGCACGAAGTCGTAGCCGGCCTCGCCGATCATCTGGAGCTTGCCCGGGACGACCTTGGCCTTGCCGAAGGCGGCCCAGAAGAACGCGATGACGAGCACGGTGGTGATGAGCGCGAGCAGCATCACCTTGTTGAACTCGAAACCCCCGACCGTGCCGATCGGCTTGAACAGGAACGAGTGCAGGCCCGGAGCCGGGAAGCCACACCCGTTGTCGGACATGATCCGACAACTCCAGTCAAAGGCGAGCTGGGTCTGGTCAGCACTCACCGCGGGCTCCTTCGGCGTGACGCATAGGTACGGCAACCTCGTTGTGTCGGCGCGGCGCACGGCCGCGGATCGGCACCGGACTGGTGTTACGGATGTGGGGGCGGCTGGGGGGCATAGAGCCTCGCGATCGAGCAGGCGTCAGCTCGGATGCCCGCGCCCGCGATGCCGCAGTTGGCACCGGACGATAGCAGGAGATCTCACAGGCCTTTATCCCGCCCCTACGCCTCACGGCTTCGGCCCTGTCTTCTCGGCCTTCTCACTCTTCGCGGAGTCCGGGTCGACGTAGAAGATCTTGGCCTTCATGTGCGCGCGCGCCTGCGCGGCCATCCACACGACGGTCGCGACGACGAGCGACAGCGCGAACGTCTTCGCGTTGAAGAGGGAAGTGTCCTTGAAAACGGCGACGAAGATCAGGAGGAGCAGCAGCTGCGCCATGTAGAGCATCAGCCCCATGGCCTGGAACAGCTGCGGGAGCGTTTTTGCCGTCCACTGCAGCACGAGGAGGCCGACTCCCATGAACAGGATGGCCAGCACCGTGCCGACAGCCGCGCCGAGCGCGCCCTTGCCCCCCGCGACCGCGGCGCTCACGGCGACGGCGATCGCGCCTGCGGCCGCTGTGGGCACAGCGATCCGCAGTAGGTTCCGGGCGTCATTGGACGGCATGGCGGCAACTCCGCTTTCACAGGGGGCAGGGTGTCGTCATGGACGAGCGTAGTCCCGGGCTGAGTGATCGAGACCTCACACCTTTGGACCGTCGCACTCAGGTCCTTCGGTTCTATCCGGGGTTCTCGTGAACCGTATCACAAACTATTTGATGAGGTCTTTACCTGCTGGGTGTGCTTGCTGTCACACATGAGAGTGACAACGCCCGTCTGTGCAAAAACCGAGCCGACTTGTCTGGTATTGGGGGTGTTCGCTCCCCCACGACTTGGCAATGCTCTAGTCAGATTCTTACCTTGGCCGTCAACGGCGATCGAGGAATCGTGACCTGGCGCCGATCGCGGTCGCCCCGTTGACGCCCGAGACACCGGCCGCGACCGGGGACCGTTCCTCGCCGCCCGGAGCCTCCGCTTCCGTGGCGGCGACGGCCTCCGGAGCCCGGCGCCGCCGGCGGTACCGCGGCGGCACGAACCGCTGGGCCCACACCGGCACCCGCGGGGTGAAGCGCGGGAGCAGCAGCAGGACCAGGCCGATCGCGCTCAGGAAGACCACACCCAGGACGATCCACATGGACGCCGAGTTGACGGAGTACGCCAGCGCCCCGAACCCGATCAGCGCCGACCAGAAGTACATGATCAGCACGGCCCGGCTGTGCGAGTGGCCGATCTCCAGCAGGCGGTGGTGCAGGTGCCCGCGGTCGGCGGCGAACGGCGACTGGCCGCGCCAGGTGCGGCGGACGATCGCCAGGACCAGGTCGGCGGCCGGCACCGCGATGATCGTCAGCGGCAGCAGCAGCGGGATGTAGACGGGGACCGTCTGGTGGACCGCCGCCTTCTCCGAACCGGTGAACAGTGCGAGGGCGTCCGGGTCCACCTGGCCGGTGATCGAGATCGCGCCGGCCGACAGCACCAGGCCGATCAGCATCGAGCCGGAGTCGCCCATGAAGATCCGCGCGGGGTGCATGTTGTGCGGCAGGAAGCCCAGGCACATGCCCATCAGGATGGCCGCGAACAGCGTGCCGGGGGCGGCGGCCTCGATGCCGTACGAGTACCAGATCCGGTAGGCGTACAGGAAGAACGCGCCCGCCGCGATGCACACCATGCCGGCCGCGAGACCGTCCAGGCCGTCCACGAAGTTCACCGCGTTGATCGTGATGACCACCAGGGCGACCGTCAGCAGGGTGCCCTGCCACTGGGTCAGGGCGACGTTGCCGACGCCCGGGATGGGCAGCCACAGGATCGTCAGACCCTGCATGACCATCACGCCCGCGGCGATCATCTGGCCGCCCAGTTTGATCAGCGCGTCGATCTCGAACTTGTCGTCCAGGACGCCGATCAGCCAGATCAGCGCGGCCCCGGAGAGCAGCGCCCGCGGCTCGTTCGACTTCGCGAAGACCTCGTTGAGGTTGGTCAGGTGGTCCGCGACCAGCAGGCCCGCGCACAGCCCGAAGAACATGGCGATACCGCCGAGGCGCGGGGTGGGTTCCCGGTGCACGTCCCGGGCCCTGATCTCCGGCATCGCCCCGGCCACGATCGCGAACTTGCGTACCGGCCCTGTCAGCAGATACGTCACCGCGGCCGTGATGCAGAGCGTCAGCAGGTATTCACGCACGGGCTTCCCCACAGGTCTCGCTGGCCATCACAGCCCCACACCCTAGCGACGGACGCATATGGATGAGGACTTCCGGGTAGCGACGATGGTTGCACGCCTGGCTGTGCACCCCGGTCGGCTACCCCGGCTCAGCCGGGATACGGCGGGAACCGGCCGGTGAGCGCGCGCACCTCCTCCCGGGCCGCGGCCGGCTCCGTCCCACCCCGCAGCACGTCCGCCAGCAGCGCCGCGATCCGCACCATCTCCGGCTCGCCCATGCCCTGGGTGGTCACCGCCGCCGTCCCCAGGCGCAGGCCGCGGCCGTCGCCGTGCGGCAGCGCACAGCAGTCCAGCACCAGGCCGGCCGCGAGGAGCCGGCCGCGGGCACTGCGGCCGTCCACGCCGAGCGGGGCCGGGTCCGCGGTGATCAGGTGGGTGTCGGTGCCGCCGGTGGTCACGGCCAGCCCCTCCGCGGCCAGGTGACCGGCGAGCACCCGGGCGTTGGCGACCACCTGATGGGCGTACACGCTGAACGCCGGTGTCGCCGCCTCGCCGAAGGCGACGGCCTTGGCGGCGATGGTGTGCATCTGGGCGCCGCCCTGGGTGAAGGGGAACACCGCCCGGTCGACGCGCTCGGCCAGCTCGGCCCCGCACAGGATCATCCCGCCGCGCGGGCCGCGCAGCACCTTGTGGGTGGTCGCGCACACGATGTCCGCGTACGGCACCGGGTTGGGCGCCGCGCCGCCGGCGACCAGCCCGATCGGGTGCGCCGCGTCCGCGATCAGATAGGCCCCGACCTCGTCGGCGACCTCGCGGAAGAAGGCGTAGTCGAGGTGGCGGGGATAGGCGATGGAGCCGCACACGATCGCCTTGGGCCGGTGGTTGCGCGCCAGGTGGCGCACCTGGTCGTGGTCGATCAGCCCGCTCTCGGCATCGACGCCGTAGCCGACGAAGTCGAACCAGCGGCCGGAGAAGTTCGCCGGCGAGCCGTGCGTGAGGTGGCCGCCGTGGGGCAGGCCGAGGGCGAGGACGGTGTCACCGGGGCGCAGCAGGGCCGCGTAGGCGGCCAGCACGGCCGAGGAGCCGGAGTGGGCCTGCACGTTGGCGTGCTGGGCGCCGAACAGCGCCTTGGCCCGGTCGACGGCGGCGCGTTCGGCGACGTCGACGAACTCGCAGCCGCCGTGGTGGCGGGCGCCGGGATAGCCCTCGGCGTACTTGTTGGCGAACGCCGAGCCGAGGGCGGCGAGCACGGCCGGCGAGCAGAAGTTCTCGGCGGCGATCAGCTGCAGGGTGGTCGACTGCCTCTCCAGCTCGGCCAGCAGGAGTTCGGCCATCGCCGGGTCCTGGTGCCGCAGGACGTCGGTCTCGAGGGTGTGGGTGACCGACATGGCGGGCTCCCGGGCGGTCGACGGTGACGTATCCCCAATGTAGGCCCGGGCCGCGGCGCACGCGCGGCCGTCACGCCCGCCGGAGTCCGCCCGCGTCCGCGTTACGCGCGCGCCGGCACGCCCGTCAGCGCCGTCACCACCGGATCCAGCGCGTCCCTTATCTCGTCGCCGATGGAGCGGAAGAAGGTCAGCGGGGCGCCGTACGGGTCGTAGACCTCGTCCGCCTCGGCGGTCGGGGCGAGCAGCCAGCCGCGCAGGGCCGCCGCCGCGCGCACCAGCGCCCGGGCGCGCAGGACCACGCCGTCCTCCAGCGGCGGCAGGGTGGCCGGGTCTATCGCCCGGACCAGCCGGGTGAACTCCTTCAGCGTGAAGGTGCGCAGGCCCGCCGAATGGCCCATGGAGATGACCTGGGCACGGTGGTCGCGGGTGGCGGTCAGCACCAGGTCGGCCTTGATCACGTGCTCGTCCAGCAGCTCCCGGCCGACGAAGCCGGAGGCGTCCGCGCCGAACTCCGCCAGCACGGTCTCCGCATGGGACTCCATGGGCGCGCCCTCGTGACCCCAGGTGCCGGCGCTCTCCACGACCAGCCCGCCGCCGAGTACGCCGAGCCGCTCCGCGACGAAGTGGCGGGTCAGCCGCTCGGTGATGGGTGAGCGGCACACGTTGCCGGTGCTGACGTGGAGGATGCGGAAGGTGTCGCGGGGGAACCCGAACGTCGTCGTCTCCTCCGCGCTGTAGCCCCCGCCGCCTATGCCACGCCCCGCTTCCGGGGCCGTCAATTCGCCACCTCGAGGTCGGGTACGACCTTGCGCAGCTCCTCCGCGGAGAGCGCGCCGGCGCGCAGCAGCACCGGCACCTCGCGCGAGACGTCCACGATGGACGACGGCACGTTGGCCGGGGTGGGGCCGCCGTCGAGGTAGACGGAGACGGAGTCGCCGAGCATCTCCTGGGCGGCGTCGCAGTCCTCCGGCGCGGGGTGGCCGGTGAGGTTCGCCGAGGAGACGGCCATCGGGCCGACCTCGGTGAGCAGCTCGATGGCGACCGGGTGCAGCGGCATGCGCACGGCGACCGTGCCCCGGGTGTCGCCGAGGTCCCACTGCAGGGACGGCTGGTGCTTGGCGACGATCGTCAGGGCGCCCGGCCAGAACGCGTCGACCAGCTCCCAGGCCAGCTCGGAGAAGTCCGTGACCAGGCCGTGCAGGGTGTTCGGGGAGCCGATGAGGACGGGCGTGGGCATGTTGCGGCCCCGGCCCTTGGCCTCCAGCAGGTCGGCGACGGCCTCGGAGGAGAACGCGTCGGCGCCGATGCCGTACACCGTGTCGGTCGGCAGCACCACCAGCTCGCCACGGCGGACGGCGGACGCGGCCTCGCGCAGACCCGTCACGCGGTCGGTCGCGTCGTTGGTGTCGTATCGCCGTGCCATGTCTAGCTGGCCTCCTCGTACACGTACTGCGGGGTCGAAGTCTGCGGGGTGCTCACGGCAGCGCCTTGCGCGCGGTGGCGAACCGGGGGCGGTTGTTGAGGTCGGGGTGGTCCGCCGCGTCGGCCCAGCCACGCTCCTCGGTGAAGATCCACGGCACCTGGCCGCCCTGGGTGTCGGCGTGCTCGATCACCACGACCCCGCCGGGGCGCAGCAGCCGGTGCGCGGTGCGCTCGATCCCGCGGATCAGGTCGAGGCCGTCCTCGCCGGAGAAGAGCGCCATCTCCGGGTCGTAGTCGCGGGCCTCGGGGGCGACGTACTCCCACTCGGTGAGCGGGATGTACGGCGGGTTCGAGATGACCAGGTCGACCTGGCCGTCCAGGTCGGGGAAGGCGGACAGCGCATCGCCCTGCCGCAGGTCGACACGGGAGCCGGCCACGTTCTTCCGGGTCCACACCAGGGCGTCCTCGGACAGCTCCACGGCGTGCACGCGCGAGCGCGGGACCTCCTGGGCGAGGGCGAGCGCGATGGCGCCGGAGCCGGTGCACAGGTCGACGATGCACGGCTCGACCACGTCCATGGCGCGCACGGCGTCTATGGCCCAGCCGACCACCGACTCGGTCTCCGGGCGGGGCACGAACACCCCCGGACCGACCTGGAGTTCCAGGTACCGGAAGTAGGCCCGCCCGGTGATGTGCTGCAGCGGCTCGCGCTGCTCGCGCCGGGCGATGACCTCCCAGTACCGGGCGTCGAAGTCGGCGTCCTTCACGGAGTGCAGTTCGCCGCGCTTCACGCCGTGCACGAACGCGGCCAGCTCCTCCGCGTCGGTGCGCGGCGAGGGCACGCCGGCGTCGGCCAGCCGCTGGGTGGCCTGGGCCACCTCCGCGAGCAGCAGGTTCACGCGAGTCCTCCGTGTCGTACTCGTGCGTACGGGTGTTACGCGGCGGCGAGCTTCGCCGCCGAGTCGGCGTCGACGCAGGCCTGGATGACCGCGTCGAGGTCGCCGTCCAGGACCTGGTCCAGGTTGTACGCCTTGAAGCCGACGCGGTGGTCGGAGATGCGGTTCTCCGGGAAGTTGTAGGTGCGGATCTTCTCGGAGCGGTCCACGGTGCGGACCTGGCTGCGGCGGGCGTCCGCGGCCTCCCGCTCCGCCTCCTCCTGCGCCATGGCGAGCAGCCTGGAGCGCAGGATACGCAGCGCCTGCTCCTTGTTCTGGAGCTGGCTCTTCTCGTTCTGGCAGGAGGCGACGACCCCGGTCGGGAGGTGCGTGATGCGCACCGCGGAGTCGGTGGTGTTGACGGACTGGCCGCCCGGGCCGGAGGACCGGTAGACGTCGATGCGCAGGTCGTTCGGGTTGATCTCGACGTCGACCTCCTCCGCCTCCGGCGTGACCAGCACGCCGGCCGCGGAGGTGTGGATGCGGCCCTGGGACTCGGTGGCCGGGACGCGCTGCACCCGGTGCACCCCGCCCTCGTACTTCAGCCGGGCCCACACGCCCTGGCCGGGCTCGATCTGCCCGCGGGCCTTCACCGCGACCTGGACGTCCTTGTAGCCGCCCAGCTCGGACTCGGTGGAGTCGATGATCTCGGTCTTCCAGCCGACGCGCTCGGCGTAGCGCAGGTACATGCGCAGCAGGTCGCCGGCGAACAGTGCCGACTCGTCGCCGCCCGCGCCCGCCTTGATCTCCAGGATGACGTCCTTGTCGTCGCTGGGGTCGCGCGGGACGAGCAGCAGGCGCAGCTTCTCGGTCAGCTCCTCGCGCTGCTTCTCCAGGTCCTTGACCTCGGCGGCGAAGTCGGGGTCGTCGGCCGCGAACTCGCGCGCGGTCTCGATGTCGTCGCCGGTCTGCTTCCAGGAGCGGTACGTGGCGACGATCGGGGTCAGCTCGGCGTAGCGCTTGTTCAGCTTGCGCGCGTTCGCCTGGTCGGCGTGGACCGACGGATCGGCGAGCTTCTTCTCCAGATCGGCGTGCTCGGCGACGAGTTCCTCGACGGCCTCGAACATCTTGGGCTCCTGTACTGCGGTGAAGGGAAGGGCGGGCGACCAAAAACGCCGGTCCCGGGCACACCCCCGTGAGGGCGTGACCGTGGACCGGCGAAATGGGGCTCGCTACTTCTTGGAGCCGGCAGCCTTGCCGAAGCGGGCCTCGAAGCGGGCCACACGGCCACCGGTGTCGAGGATCTTCTGCTTGCCCGTGTAGAACGGGTGGCACTCGGAGCAGACCTCGGCCCGGATGGTGCCGGACTCGATGGTGCTACGGGTGGTGAACGACGCACCGCAGGTGCAGCTGACCTGCGTCTCGACGTACTCGGGGTGGATGTCGCGCTTCAAGGTGTCTCCTAGGTTCCGGGAGGGCGCCGGGTCGCCGCCGCGGGGTGCGGGAGCGTGAACCGGAGCCGACGTACCAGTCTGCCAGGACTGGTGCCATCCTCCCAAACCGGGGGTGCGGCTGTTCTATTCCGGCCGGGTGAGCGGGGGCCGTCCACGCACCCCTAACCGGCGCTGACCACGCCCTTGGCTTCCCCGGTGGCCGTGCCCTTCGTGGCCGAGGCCGGGATCGGCTCGTCGTTCCTCAGGGCGTTCCAGACCAGCTGGGCCTTGGACTTGGCCAGCAGGACGCGGTTGGGGTTGGCCGGGTCGTACTGGACGGGCATCGTGACCATCTTCATGTGGGAGGAGCTGATGCCCTTGAGGCCGTCGGCGAAGTCGATCAGGGAGTTGACCGAGCCGAGGTCGGAGTCGGTGGTGACGGCCTTGGTCGCGGTGTCGGCGAGGTCGTACAGCTTCTTCGGGTTCGTGAAGACGCCGACGTGCTTGACCTGGTCGATCAGGGCCTTGATGAAGGCCTGCTGGAGCTGGATGCGGCCCAGGTCGGAGCCGTCGCCCACGCCGTGCCGGGTGCGGACCAGGCCGAGGGCCTGCTCGCCGCTGAGGGTGTGGGTGCCGGCCTCGAGGTCCAGGTGGCTCTGCGGGTCCCGGATGTTCTTGGTGGTGGTGACCTCGACGCCGCCGAGGTCGTCGATGAGCTTCTGGAAGCCCTCGAAGTCGACCTCCAGGTAGTGGTCCATGCGGATGCCGGTGATCGACTCCACCGTCTTCACGGCGCAGGCCGCGCCGCCGGTGGAGTAGGCCTCGTTGAACATCACGCCGGACGCGGCGGGGTGGTCGGTGCCCTTGGTGTCGGTGCACCGGGGGCGGTCGACGAGGGTGTCCCGGGGGATGGAGACCACGCTGGCCTTCTTGTGGCCCTCGTAGACGTGGACGATCATCGCCGTGTCCGAGCGGGCGCTGCCGTCGTCCGTGCCGCCGCCCAGCTTCCTGTTCTTGCCGGAGCGGGTGTCCGAGCCCAGGACCAGGATGTTCTCCGAGCCGTTGTCGATCTTCGTGGGCCGGTCGCTGCCGAGCGCCTGGTTGATGTCGACGCTGTGGAGGTTGCCGTTGAGCTTGAAGTAGACGTACCCGGCACCGGCACCGCCCAGGAGGACCACGCCCGCGGCCGTCCACACCATGGCGCGCACCGCCTTGCGGCCGGTGCTGGGTGCCTTGCGGCGGCGCCCCTTGCTCCGGCGGCGCGGGGTCTCGCCCGGCTCGGTTATGGCGGGCTGAGTGCTCTCGGCGGCCACGTCGCTCCTAGGTCTCGGCGGTCGGTTACCCCCTGCGGTCAGGGTCACGCGCGGTCGTCACCGCTCCATCGTCGCTCCGCCAGGTCAGACGGAGAAACTCGGAAAAGGGTTGCACAACGCACAGTGCCCCTCGCGTACAGCGACGGGCACTGTGGGTAGTCACTCGGTCCGCTCGGACCGCGCTCACCTGCGCAGACGGCCCCCGGGGCGGTGCGCCCGGGAACCGGCGGCCGCCGAGATCCCTGTGGCAAAGATCTCGGGGCCGTCCTCTCCGCGGTGCCTCCGTCAGCGGGCCGACATGCCGAACCGCAGTCCGGCGGCCGGGAGGCCGCCCGTTCCGGGCGCGTAGGTGGTGACCGGCTGCACGGCGCCCCCGGTCACGTTCGCCCACGGCATCGAGTACAGGGAGCCGTAGGCCCCCGGCCCGTAGGGCATGCCGATGTAGAGGTTGTACTGCGTGCCGTACAGGCTGGCGCCCACGTTGTGCCCGGCGGTCGGGGTGCCCGGCATGCCGAGACCGTTGCCGGCCTCGACCCATCGGTCGGTGGCCCCCGGAGTGGTGCTGCGCAGGCCGAAGACCTGCACGGCGCCCGCGTCGGCGACCGAGCCGATGTCCTCGCCCGGCACGCCGACGGCCATCACCAGGCTGGTGTCGGTCGCGGACGCCGCCGGGTCGCGGTTGGCGACGGCCACCTGGGCACCCATGCGGTCACCGGCCTCGGGGGCTCCGGAGACGTCGTCCGGCGCCTGCTCGTAGCTGCCGTTGATCTCCGTGATCGGGGGCGAGACCAACCGGTCCACCCTGAGCACGACGGCCCGGCCGGCGTCGGCCTTGGCCTGTCCCGAGTAGGTGATGTCCTCCCCCGGGATGCCGACGGCGATGTACGTGCCCCTCCTGAGCCAGGGGAAGCCCTGCGTGAACATGGCCTGGGTGGCCGAGACCGACGCGCCGAACTGGTCCCCCGCCTCGGCCTCACCGCTGATGTTCGGGGTGGCCTGGTCGACGGATCCCAGATGGGTCGGGACACCGCTGGAGTTCAACTCGTGCGCCATCACGTCGATCTGGCCCGACACCACCTCGGAGCCGTTCGGGGTCGCGGAGGGCACCACGCCCTCGCCCGGGATGCCGACCACCACGCACTCGGGGCTGGCGGCCACCGAGGACCCGTACTTGTCGCCGGCCTCCAGCGTGCCCGCCACACCCGAACTGCCCTGGAGCAGGGTCCGGTTGACGGAACCGCGCAGATAGAAGACGGCGCCGGTGTCCGTCTTGCCGTCGATGTCCTCACCGGGGACCCCGATGACCAGGTACGGCTCCTGGTCGAGGGTGAGGCCGGCGGCGACGGCGGCGCCCATGCGGTCCCCGGCTTCCGAGGACGAGGCGAGGATGGCCTCCGCGCCCGTGCCCTGTTCGAGGTGGAGTGCCGCCTTGCCGGAGCCGAGGCCGCCGGAGGCTCCGTAGAGCACGTCCACGGTGCCGGCGTCCGTCGCGCTGCCGACGTCCTCGCGGGAGGTGCCGACGACCAGGTCGGTGCAGCCGTCCTTGTTGTAGTCGACGGTGGCGAGGGAGTCGCCGAAGTAGTCGTTCGGCTCGGCGTCGCCGGGCACCGCGGCGAGGTCCTGGTTCAGCTCGGCCGTGCCCTTGCCGCCGCCGTAGACGACGCGGACGAGGCCGGCCTTGGCGTCGCCGCCGACGGTCGCCTCGGGGTCGGCGACGGCGATGTCCTCCTTCTTGTCGCAGTTGAAGTCGTTGCCGGCGGCGAGCGGTTGGGCGGTGTCGCCGCCGAGCGCCTGGGCGACGTTGATGCGGGGCGTGTCGGCGCCCGTGTAACTGATGGTCTTCCCGCTGTTCTTCAGCCGCGACTCCAGGTTCGCGATGCTGTCGTTGGGGAACGCCTGCCGCAGGATGGCCAGGGAGCCGGCGATGTGCGGCGCGGCCATGGAGGTGCCGTTCTTCGAGGCGTACCCGCCGCCGGGCACCGAGGAGACGATGCTGGTGCCGGGGGCGAGGAGGTCCAGCAGCGGGCCGCGGTTGGTGAACGCGGAGAGCTGGTCGTCGTCGGTGGTGGCGCCGACCCCGATCGCGGAGGGCACGCAGGCGGGGGCGCTCACCGCGTCGGTGTAGCCGTTGTTGCCGGCCGCGACCACGGTGGCGACGCCGGCGGCGAACAGGTTGTCGATGGCCGCCTTGCGCGGGTCGGTGTCGCAGGCGGTGGCGTACCGGCCGGCGCCCAGGCTGAGGTTCGCGGCCACCAACGGTGTCCCGGACTGGCGCAGTTGGAGCACCTTTTCCAGCCCGGCGAGCTGGGCGCTGGTGAAGCTGAGCACGCAGGGCGCGGCGCCGGGGCCGCAGACGTCCTCGGAGTCGAACTTGCTGAACACCTGGATGGCGACGAGGTTCGCGCCGGGGGCGACACCGCGCTTGGGGGCTCCGGTCAGGCCCGCGCCGTTGCCGGCGACGATGCCGGCCACATGGGTGCCGTGGTCGCACTCGGCGATGGCCGCGCAGGGCCCGGTAGCGGAGTCGGCCGTGCCCGGGCCCTCCTGGTGGTCGGTCCCGTCGGGGCACAGGCTGGTGGCGCCGTAGTCGGGGTCGACCGGTGAGAAGCACGCCTCGCTGATGACCCGGTCCTTCAGGAACGGGTGGCCGGTCGCGACTCCGGTGTCCAGGACGGCCACCACGCTGCCCGCACCGGTCATGCCCTGGGCGGAGGCCTGGTCGGCCCCGATGACGGGGACGCTCTCGTCCAGTGACGGCCGCGCCGGGACGTCCTCGGTGACGCTGACCACGCCCGGCTGGGCGGACAGCTTGTCCAGCCCGCTCCGGTCGACCTTGAGGGTGACGACCGGCATGGTCTGGTACGACTGCACCGTCTCGCCCGCCGACGCCGCGGTGGAGAGGTCGGTGCGGTTCGCGGTGACGACGTTGACACGGACGGTGCCGCCGGCGGAGGTCTCGTCGTACAGCGGCGGGTCGACCGGGTCGCCGGCCGTCGTGGCCGCCGCGGCGGCCCGGGGCGGCGCCGCGGCCTGGGCCGGCACGGCGCCGAGGGTCACGGCCGTCACCGCGGTGACGACCGTGGTCCAGAGGGGTTTGTTCACTGTCGCTCCGGTGGGAAGCGGGCATGGCTGGGCCCGCTGGTGCGTGTGCGGGAAGGGAACCGAGCGTGCAAAGGCCGGACGGCGAAAGGTTTCCGCCGTCCGGCCGGTTCGCTCGCCTGTGTGATCCGTCAGAGGGCCGTGCCGCGGATCAGGTGGCGTTGGCGCCGTTCTTCGGGTTGCCGTACCGCTGGACGAACTTCAGGTACGTGTACGCGATGCTGCGGCACACGCTCTTGAACCGGTAGGCGGAGCAGGTGTAGTCGCGGAGCGTGGTGTGGAAGGCGTAGTCCACGTTCGACTTCTTGCTGCGGTCGAGGTAGTACTTGTAGCCCTTGTAGGTGTTGCCGATCAGGCCGTAGCCGTAGTCGTGCATGTCACAGGCGGACCGGAAATCGTAGCCGGACGGCTTGTCCGGGGACTGGGTGCAGTGGTCGTGGTTGATGCCGACCACCCAGTAGCCGCTGGGCAGCTTCTTCCAGTACGGGGCGTGCCAGCCGTAGTGCGCGACCCAGGCGGCGCAGCCGGCCTTCGTGTACCACAGCCAGGAGGTGGCGGTGTTGCACTGGCGCGGGTAGGACTGCGGGTCGGAGATCTCACCGGTGGTGAAGTCGGTGGCCGGCGGGCCGGAGGCGTTGGGGTCGGTGATACCGGCCGCGCCCTGGAACACGGACTGCGAGGCCGGGCGCGCCAGGCCGGTGGACTCGACGTTCGGGGCGGCCGAGTCGGCCGGGAAGGTGAGGTCCCAGGCGCCGTTGGCGGGCGAGCTGATCGCGGAGACGCGTCCGGTCGTGTCGTAGGAGTACGACGCCACCGGCTCGGCGCTCTCGACCGGGTTGGTCATGGTCCGCAGCCGGCCCGAGGTGTCGTAGGCGTACCGGGCGACCGTCTGCGTCGTGCTGCCGGCGGTGAGGGTGATCTCCTTGGCACGGCCCTGGTAGTCGCCGTACGTCGAGCCGGAGGCCGTCGTGTTCGACGCGTAGGTCACCGTCAGCGACTGCTGCGGGGTCTCCCCGGCGGCCGGCTCGGTGATCGTGGACACGCGCCCCTGGGTGTCGTAGCCGACCGTGGAGGTGCCGTTGGACGTGCTGCCCACGCCGGTGACCCGCCACTTGTCGGTGCCGGGAGCGGCCTGCTTCCACGTGTAGGTGGGCTTGAGGTCCGCGGACGGCACCGCGTTGCCGGAGGCGTCGGTGAAGGTGTCGTCCCCGGCCTCCGTCGCGGACAGGTCCGCGCCGAGGCTCTCGACGACGGTCGTGACCAGGGCGCCGGCCGAGGCGTCCCACTTCGTGGTCTCGGTGATCTTGGAGCCGTCGGTGGCCTGGTACTTGTTGACGCCGCCGCCGCTCGGATAGGCGATGCTGCTGGTCAGGCTGTAGCGGAACGATTCACCGACCTCCAGGTCGGTGACCACGATGTCGCTGCCCTGCTGTTCCAGCTTGCGGTTGAGCGTGCCGCCGAGGAATTCCGCTTCCCAGCCGGGGCCGAAGGCGCCGATGTCGGCGCGGGACGCGGGCGCCGACTCCGGCTGCGCGGCTCCGCCCGCCTGGGCGACGACGCTGTGCCGGCGGCCGATGGCGCCGACGGCCACGTCACCTTCGGCGATCTGGAAGGACTGGGTCTCGCTGAAGTACAGGCCGGGGCCTATCTGCTGGATCTCGCCCGTGGCCAGCGGCGGATCGACAGTGGCGGCCGACGCGTGCTGCATCGGAAGCAGCAGTGACAAAGAGAGTGCCGTGATGACCGGCACAACTGCCTTGCGCACAAATCCCCCCTCGAATTGATCAACTCGGTTGAACGCCAGACCATAAAGAGCTGATCAACACAGCCACAAGATCCCGTACAGGGAATCAAGAAGTCCGTTTCTTTGCGCCGGTGAAGCGCCGGAGAAAGGGCGGCAGACTGTCCCCGTGCGACGAATCCCCGTATGTCTCCGCAGAGTTGTGCGCGCCCTGAAGAGGCCTGCCGAAGGCCCCCAAAAGACCCCCGCCGGCGCCGTTCCGGAAGGCGAACCACCCGCCCCGGACCCGCAGGTCGCTTTCATGGACATGCTCAACTCGGTGGGGCGGCCGTGCGCACCGGACGCGCCCCCGCCGGAACCGGTCGCGGCGGACGGGAGGCCGCCGACCGCCCCGGTGGAGCCGCTCCCCGTCGACGGGACCGCGCCCGGCGGCACCGGGCCGGCGCCGGATCCGTCCGCGCCGTCGCGGGAGCCCGGACTGAGCGCGGTCGAGAGGTGCGAGGGCCGCCTCCACGCCGAGCGCATCACCGAGGCACTCCGCCGACTGGCCGATCCCGCCCCCGACCGGGTCAGGGCGGTCCTGCACGAGCTGGGCTACCTCGACGAACGCGTCCACGGCCTGCGCCGGACCGGCGCGACCACGCGGTTCCTCCTCGATCTGCGGGTCCTGGGAGGCGCCCTGTGCCTGGACGGTTCGGTGACCCGGACGGGGGCGGTCGTCACGGCCTTCGCGGCCCCTCCGACCGGCCCCTTCACACCGCCTTCACCTGGGCAAAGCGGAGGCAAGGACCCCGGGTTGATGTGACCGAGGTCACAAAATCGAGGGGAACCTCATTCGCCTCACGGACATCGCGTGTTCGCTGACCGGACGCGGGCGGACAGCGCGAAGGGCCGCCCCCGTGGTGGGAGCGGCCCTTGGCTACGGCGTGCGACTGCCTACGGCGTGCGGCGTGGACGTCAGTCGTTGCCCGGCGTCGGCGTCGTCTTCTGGATCTGCATCAGGAACTCGACGTTCGACTTGGTCTGCTTCATCTTGTCGAGAAGCAGCTCGATCGCCTGCTGCTGGTCCAGCGCGTGCAGGACCCGGCGGAGCTTCCAGACGACGGCCAGCTCCTCGTTGCCGAGCAGGATCTCCTCCTTGCGGGTACCGGACGCGTCCACGTCCACCGCCGGGAAGATGCGCTTGTCGGCGAGCTTCCGGTCGAGCTTGAGCTCCATGTTGCCGGTGCCCTTGAACTCCTCGAAGATCACCTCGTCCATGCGGGACCCGGTGTCCACGAGCGCCGTTGCCAGGATGGTCAGTGAGCCGCCGTCCTCGATGTTGCGCGCCGCACCGAAGAACCGCTTCGGCGGGTAGAGCGCGGTCGAGTCGACACCGCCGGACAGGATGCGGCCGGAGGCGGGCGCCGCCAGGTTGTAGGCACGGCCCAGACGCGTGATCGAGTCGAGCAGCACGACTACGTCGTGGCCCAGCTCCACCAGACGCTTGGCGCGCTCGATGGCCAGCTCGGCGACCGTGGTGTGGTCCTCGGCCGGGCGGTCGAAGGTCGAGGAGATGACCTCGCCCTTGACCGACCGCTGCATGTCGGTGACCTCTTCCGGACGCTCGTCGACCAGGACGACCATCAGGTGGCACTCGGGGTTGTTGTGCGTGATCGCGTTGGCGATCGCCTGCATGATCATGGTCTTACCGGTCTTCGGCGGGGCCACGATCAGACCGCGCTGGCCCTTACCGATCGGCGAGACCAGGTCGATGATGCGGGTGGTGAGCACGCCCGGGTCGGTCTCCAGACGGAGCCGGTCCTGCGGGTAGAGCGGGGTCAGCTTGTTGAACTCCGGGCGGCCGCGGCCGTGTTCGGGCGCCATGCCGTTGACGGAGTCCAGCCGGACCAGCGCGTTGAACTTCTCGCGGCGCTCGCCCTCCTTGGGCTGCCGGACCGCACCGGTGACGTGGTCGCCCTTGCGCAGGCCGTTCTTGCGGACCTGGGCGAGGGAGACGTACACGTCGTTCGGGCCGGGCAGGTAGCCGGAGGTCCGGATGAAGGCGTAGTTGTCGAGGATGTCCAGGATGCCCGCGACCGGGATCAGGACGTCGTCCTCGGCGAGCTGCGGCTCGGCGATCTCGTCGCGGCCCCGGCGGCCCCGGCGGTCGCGGTAGCGGCCGCGACGGCCGCGGCGGCCGCCCTCGAAGTCGTCGTCGTCCTGCGGACCGGCGTTGCGGTCCTGACGGCCGCCGCCCTGCTGCTGGCCCTGCTGCTGCCGGTCCTGGCGGTCCTGCCGGTCCTGGCGGCCGCCGCCCTGGCCCTGCTGGTCGTCGCCCTTGTTGCGGCGGTCCCGGTCCCGGCCGCGCTCGCGGCGGTCCCGGCGGCCACGGCCCTCGCCGTCACCGGCGTCGCCCTTGGCCTCGCCCTGCTGCTGCGACTGCTGCTGCGCGGGCGCCTCGGCCTTGGACTCGCCCTTGGCCTCGGCGGCGACGGTCTCGGCGCCGCCCTGGGCCGGGCTGCCCGCCTCGGCGGTGGCGCGGCGGCGACGGCGCTCGCTCGGGGCGTCGTCGGAGGCCGGCTGTCCGGGGATCTCGATCTGCTGCTGGGCCACGGCCTTCTCGGCGGGCGCCTCGGTCTTGGCCGCCGCCTTCTTCTCGGCCTCCTCACCGGTGCGGGCCTTGGAGGTGGCCCGGCGCTTCGGCTTGGTCTCGGTGGCGGTGTCGGCCTTGGCGGCGGGGGCGCCCCCGGCGGCCTGCGCCTCCTTGATGACCTCGATCAGCTGGCTCTTGCGCATCCGCGCGGTGCCCCTGATCCCGAGGCCCGAGGCGACCTGCTGCAGCTCGGCCAGCACCATGCCCTCGAGGCCGGTACCGCGGCGCCGCCGGGAGCCGGCACCGGTGGCAGGCGCGGAGGCGTCCGTGGCGGGCGCGGCAGCGGTCTCCTCGACACGTGCGCCCATCAGATCGGTGGTGTCGCTCACGAAGGGTCCTTCCCTGGAGCGGACGTCGGCCTGTCTGGCTCGGCGACCGGTTGTGCTGTCCGACTACGGTCCTGTCTTCTGTGAACCGTGCCGGGGCGGTGGTCCGCCAAAGCGGCGGAGGAATGTGCGGTGATCGGCGCTTCCGCGAGCCGTGACACCCAGTGTCACGTGGCGTGGTAGCACCGACTCCGGTGCGTGCCCGGCGGCCCGCTCAATGCCCGCATACGACGTACTGCCCAGGTACGGCGCAAGGAACACGGAGTGGCGCGGGAGGCTCCCGGAAGAATGTCTGTCCCGGACGGGGACACGAGGCACCTCGCCATGGTGGGGTCGGGTGCAGACTTGAGGTTAACACTACCGGATCCAACAAACATTCCCCCTCTCCAAATCCGGCAACCGTGTGTCAGGTCGCGAGCGGCAGCACGCTCGCGCCCTGGACATCCAGGTCCAGCCGGTTGGCGGCCCAGCCCTCACCCGCGAGGTGAGAGACCTTGTCGGCGCTGTCGGCGTCGGCGAGGGCCATGACGGTGGGCCCGGCGCCCGAGATCACGGCCGGGATGCCGTCGGCCCGCAGCCGCTCCACCAGCGCGGCGCTCTCCGGCATGGCCGGGGCGCGGTACTCCTGGTGGAGGCGGTCCTCGGTGGCGGGCAGCAGCAGCTCGGGGCGCCTGGTCAGGGCCTCGACGAGCAGGGCGGCCCGGCCCGCGTTGGCGGCGGCGTCGACGTGCGGCACGGTGCGCGGGAGCAGACCGCGCGCGGTCTCGGTCAGGACCGGCTTTCCGGGCACGAAAACCACCGGAACGATGGAATCGTGCGGCTCCATCCTGATGGCCCGGGCGGTGCCGCCCTCCATCCAGGACAGGGTGAAGCCGCCGAGCAGACAGGCGGCCACGTTGTCCGGGTGGCCCTCGATCTCGGTGGCCAGCTCCAGCAGCGCGGCGTCGTCCAGCCGGGCCTCGCCGCCTATGGTCACCGCGCGGGCGGCGACGATGCCGGCACAGATGGCGGCGGAGGAGGAGCCGAGGCCCCGGCCGTGCGGGATCCGGTTGGCGCACACGATCTCCAGGCCGCGGGGCTGTCCGCCCAGCAGATCGAAGGCCGTGCGCAGGGAACGGACGAGAAGGTGGCTCTCGTCCCGCGGGAGGGTCTCGCTGCCCTCACCCGCGATGTCGATATGCAGCCCGGAGTCGGCCACCCGGACGACCACGTCGTCGTAGAGCCCCAGCCCGAGGCCCAGGGCGTCGAAGCCCGGACCGAGATTGGCGCTGGTGGCTGGGACGCGCACCCGGACGGCGGCGGCGCGGAACGCTGGACCGGCCATCGCTCGAAGACACTCCTTGAGCTGCGTGGCGGTCGAATGGCATCGAGGGACTCGGTGGACATTCGACCGATGTTCGGTGGACATCCGATGACGTACGACGGACCCGTCGGGCCGCGGAGACGCCGCGGCGCCGTGCCATGCGCGAGGGCATGTGCGAAGGCGGGTTCGGTACAGCCTATCGAAGGAAGGTTCTGTGGCGACATAGGGCGCACAGGAGGCGCACGATGCGTGTCGTAAGCCCCCTGTGCACCCTGTCAGGGATTTCCCGGATCCGGGGCGCTCAGGCGAGGCCGAGGCGCTCGGCCGCGGTGGCCGCGTCGACCGGGACGGTGACCGGCTGCGGGGCACCGGCGACGGCCCAGTCCGGGTCCTTCAGACCGTTGCCGGTGACGGTGCACACGATGCGCTGGCCCGGGTCGACCTTGCCCTGCTCGGCGGCCTTGAGCAGACCGGCCACGGAGGCGGCGGAGGCGGGCTCCACGAAGACGCCCTCCTGCGCGGCCAACAGACGGTAGGCGCGCAGGATTTCACGGTCCGTCACCTCGTCGATGACGCCGCCGGACTCGTCGCGGGCGGCCAGCGCGTACTGCCAGGAGGCCGGGTTGCCGATGCGGATGGCGGTGGCGATGGTCGACGGGTCCTTGACGACCTCGCCGCGCACGATCGGAGCACTGCCGGACGCCTGGAAACCCCACATTCGAGGGGTTTTGCCGGCGATGCCGTCGGCGGCGTACTCCGTGTAGCCCTTCCAGTAGGCGGTGATGTTGCCCGCGTTGCCGACCGGGAGGACGTGGATGTCGGGCGCGTCGCCGAGCATGTCCACGATCTCGAAGGCGGCCGTCTTCTGGCCCTCGATACGCACCGGATTGACCGAATTCACCAGCGCGACGGGGTAGTTCTCGCTCAGGCCCCGCGCCAGGGTGAGGCAGTCGTCGAAGTTGCCGTCGACCTGGAGGATCTTCGCGCCGTGCACGAGGGCCTGGCCCATCTTGCCGAGGGCGATCTTGCCCTGCGGCACCAGGACCGCCGACACCATGCCGGCCCGCACCGCGTACGCGGCGGCGGAGGCGGAGGTGTTGCCGGTGGAGGCGCAGATGACGGCCTTCGCCCCCTCCTCCTTGGCCTTGCTGATGGCCATGGTCATGCCGCGGTCCTTGAAGGACCCGGTGGGGTTGGCGCCCTCCACCTTGAGGTGGACCTCACAGCCCGTGCGCTCGGAGAGCACCTGCGCGGGCACGAGGGGCGTGCCGCCCTCGCGGAGCGTCACGACCGGCGTGGTGTCGGATACCGGCAGCCTGTCCCGGTACTCCTCGATGATTCCGCGCCACTGGTGGGTCATTGCTGGTTACTCTCCTTCAACCCGCATGATGCTGGCGACACCCCGCACGGTGTCGAGCTTGCGCAGTGCCTCGACGGTCCCGGACAGGGAGGCGTCGGAGGCCCGGTGGGTGACGACGACGAGGGAGGCCTCGCCGTCCTTGCCCTGCTGCCGAACGGTGTCGATCGACACGCCGTGTTCGGCGAAGACGGTGGCGACCTGGGCGAGCACACCCGGTTTGTCGGCCACGTCGAGGCTGATGTGGTACCGGGTGACGACCTGGCCCATCGGGGAGACGGTCAGGTCGGCGTACGCCGACTCGCCCGGCCCGGTGGTCCCGCTCAGCCGGTTCCGGCAGACCGCGACCAGGTCGCCCAGCACGGCCGAGGCGGTGGGCGAACCGCCGGCGCCGGGGCCGTAGAACATCAGCTGCCCGGCCGCGTCGGACTCCACGAAGACGGCGTTGTACGCGCCGCGGACGGAGGCGAGCGGGTGGGTGAGCGGGATCATCGCGGGGTGCACGCGCGCGGTGACGGACGTACCGTCCGCGGAGCGCTCGCAGATGGCGAGCAGCTTGATGGTGCAGCCCATCTCCTTGGCGGAGCGGAAGTCGGCGGCGGTGACCTCGGTCATGCCCTCGCGGTAGACGTCGTCCAGGCGCACGCGCGTGTGGAAGGCGATGCCGGCGAGGATGGCGGCCTTGGCGGCGGCGTCGAAGCCCTCCACGTCGGCGGTCGGGTCGGCCTCGGCGTACCCCAGGGCGGTGGCCTCGTCGAGCGCCTCCTGGTAGCCGGCGCCGGTCGAGTCCATCTTGTCGAGGATGAAGTTGGTGGTGCCGTTGACGATGCCGAGCACCCGGTTGACCTTGTCGCCGGCGAGCGACTCGCGCAGCGGGCGGATCAGCGGGATGGCACCGG
This sequence comes from Streptomyces sp. NPDC046881, assembly GCF_040645015.1. Classification (NCBI taxonomy): domain Bacteria; kingdom Bacillati; phylum Actinomycetota; class Actinomycetes; order Kitasatosporales; family Streptomycetaceae; genus Streptomyces; species Streptomyces sp. NPDC046881. The sequence goes on from NZ_JBEYXJ010000059.1 coordinate 22,021, forward strand.
CGACGGCGGCCTCGTAGTAGAGGTCCCGGCCGTGCTCCCCGGCGGCGGCGTGCAGGGCGGCCCCGTCCTGGGCGAGCAGGGCCTTGTTGGCGGAGACGACGGACGCGCCGTGCTCGAGGGCGGCGGTGATGAGCGTCCGGGCCGGCTCGATCCCGCCGATGACCTCCACCACCACGTCGATGTCGCCGCGTTTGACGAGGGCGGTGGCGTCGGTGGTGACCAGGGCGGGGTCGATGCCCTCGCGGACCTTGGAGGGGCGGCGCACGGCGACACCCGCCAGTTCCACGGGGGCGCCGATCCTGGCGGCGAGGTCGTCGGCGTGCGTCGTCATGATGCGCGCCACCTCTGAGCCGACAACCCCACAGCCCAGCAGCGCCACCTTCAGCGGACGCGTACGCATCATCCGACCTCGTTTCCTCATACCGTCTACGGTTGGACCAGTCTCACTCACCGGACGGCAGTTTCTACCCTTGGTCCGGATCGTGAGACATCTATTTCATTTGTACGGGGGCGGAAGACCGTAGATCTTCCGCCACCGCGTTCTTGCGGCGCGCCGGTCAGCCGACGTCGAGACGCAGGAGGTCCTCTTCGGTCTCCCGCCGGACGATCACCCGGGCCGCGCCGTCCTGTACGGCGACCACGGGCGGCCGCAGCACGTGGTTGTAGTTGCTGGCCATGGACCGGCAGTACGCGCCGGTGGCCGGTACGGCGATGAGATCACCGGGCGCCAGGTCGGCCGGCAGGAACGCGTCCTTGACCACGATGTCCCCGCTCTCGCAGTGCTTGCCGACGACCCGGGCGAGCATCGGCTCGGCGTCGGAGGCGCGGGAGACGAGCGCGACGCTGTACTCGGCGTCGTAGAGCGCGGTCCGGATGTTGTCCGACATGCCGCCGTCCACGGAGACGTACGTGCGCAGTCCGTCGAGCGGCTTGACCGTGCCGACCTCGTAGAGGGTGAAGGCGGTGGGACCGACGATGGCGCGCCCCGGCTCGACGGAGATCCGCGGCGTCCGCAGCCGGGCGCTCTCGCACTCCCGGGTGACGATCTCGGTGAGCGCCTTGGCGATCTCGTGCGGCTCGCGCGGGTCGTCGCCGCTGGTGTAGGCGATGCCGAGGCCGCCGCCGAGGTCGATCTCGGGCAGCTCGACCCCGTGCTCGTCCCGGATGTCCTTCAGCAGCCCGACGACCCGGTGGGCGGCGACCTCGAACCCGGACATGTCGAAGATCTGCGACCCGATGTGCGAGTGGATCCCGATCAGCTCCAGCCCGTCGAGCTGCAGGGCCCGCCGTACGGCCTCGGCGGCCTGCCCGCCGGCGAGCGGGATCCCGAACTTCTGGTCCTCGTGGGCGGTGGCGATGAACTCGTGGGTGTGCGCCTCCACGCCCACGGTGATCCGGATCTGGACCCTCTGCCGCTTCCCCAGCTCCTGCGCGGTGTGCGCGACCCGCACGATCTCCTGGAAGGAGTCGAGCACGATCCGCCCGACACCCGCCTCGATGGCCCGGCGGATCTCCGCGACCGACTTGTTGTTGCCGTGGAAGGCGATGCGCTCGGCGGGCATCCCGGCGGAGAGCGCGGTGGCCAGCTCGCCGCCGGAGCACACGTCCAGGTTGAGCCCCTCCTCGTTCAGCCACCGCACGACGGCCCGGGAGAGGAAGGCCTTCCCGGCGTAGAAGACGTCGGCGTCCGGGCCGAACGCGGTGCGCCAGGCCCGCGCGCGTGCCCGGAAGTCGGTCTCGTCGAGGACGTAGGCCGGGGTGCCGAACTCCTCGGCGAGCCGGGTGACGGGGACACCGCCGACGCTGACCACACCGTCGTCGCCGCGCGCGACGGTCTGGGCCCACACCTTCTGGTCCAGGACGTTGAGGTCGGCGGGCGGCGCGGAGTAGTGCCCCTCGGGCAGGACGTCGGCGTGGCGGGGCCCGGCGGGATGGGCGGAACGGCTCATGACGTGGCTCTCAGACTCTCTGTCTCTCCGGGGCTCATCGCTCGGGGGCCCTCAGAGGTGTTCGGGTGCGTCGATGCCGAGCAGGGACAGGCCACCGGCCAGCACCGTCCCGGCGGCTTCGGCGAGGGCCAGCCGGGCACGGTGGGCGGCCGAGGGTTTCTCCTCGCCGACCGGAAGCACACAGGGCAGCAGAGGCAGCACGGCATCGGCGACGGTGACGAGATGCCGGGCAAGCCGGTCCGGGGCACGGTGAATGGCGGCCGCGGAGAGGATGCGGGGGTGATCGGCGAGGGGGGTGAGAAGACGGCGGGGGTCGAAGCCGAGGGGGGTGGGGAGACGCCGGGTGTCGTCGGCGAGGGGGGTGGGGAGGCCCCGGGTGTCGTCGGCGAGCGGGGAGTGGAGACTCCGGGCGTCGGTCAGGGGGTTGGGTTCCGCGTCGGTCAGGGGGGCGGGCTCGGCATCCGTCAGGGGGGCGGGCTCGGCGTCGAATCCGAGGGGGGCGGCGTTGCGGCCGAGGGCGCGGGGGTGGCCGGCGAGCGGAGTGGGAAGACCCCGGGCGTCGGCCAGGGGGCCTGGTTCGGCGTCCAATCCGAGGGGGGCGGCGTTGCGGCCGAGGGCGGTGGGAAGCCCCGGGGCGTCGGTCACGGGGCCGGGCTCGGCGTCAAACCCGAGGCGGGCGGCGTTGCGGCCGAGGGCACGGACGCGGGCGTGGGCGTACCGCACCCGGAACAGCGGATTGGCTTCCCGCTGGACGAGGTGATCGGCGGTGATCCGGGGCCGGTCGTGCGCGGCGGGGTGCAGCAGGGCCCACCGGGCGGCGTCGGGTCCGAGCGGGGCGGGGTCCTCCGGGGCGGGCACGGGCCGCAGGTTGACGGGCTCGCCGTGCTCCACGGTGGCCCGGCCGCCCTGGGTCCCCACGAGCCGTACGACGACGTCGGCGACGACCTCGGCCCGCACCTCGTACGGCACCCGCAGCGCGACGACCTCCCCGGCGAGGGCGTCGCCGTACCCGTACCGGGCGCCCTGCCGCCGGATCTCCCGCACCAGCTCGGCGACGGGGTCGACCCGCGTGTCGAGGCTGATGTTGAGGAACCCCGGCCCGGTGACGACGACGTCCCGGATCCCGTCGGCAACGGCGAGGCGGTCCCGCACGATCTCGGCCACCCGCCGCGCCGGCTGCCCGGCCGGCCGGGCGAGCTGCAACGCGATCGTGGTGGCGAAGTCCCCGCACCCCCCGGGCCCGGGCTCACTCACCACGGCCCGCTCGGGCACGGTCACGCTCAGCTCCCCGTCATCGACAGCACGACGCACCGCGCGCAGCACGGTGCGGGACAGCTCGACGGGGGTCACGGGACAAGCGTAGGGGAGGAGGGGGGTGGGGGTGCGAGCCGGTTATGGGTGCGGCTCGGCGGGGGTTGCGCGGGGCGGCTCGGCTGCGGGGTGGCGCGGGGCCGGGCGGGGGTGCGAGCCGGCTAGACGGGGGCGGCTTACCGAGGGTTGCGCGGGGCGGGGGCGGGGCTGCGGTCAAGTGCGGCGTTGTGCCTGGGCCCGTGCTTGGGTGGCGGGTCGCGCCTGGAGGCTACGTCGGGGCTCATTGGCTGGGGGAACTCTGTGGCCAGGCGAGGCCCGGACCCCGGGACCGGGAGCGGGGAAGACTACGGGGCCATGATCCGGACGGGCCCCGGACTCCGTGACCGGGGGAGACTCTGTGACCGGAACCGGAACCGGAGGAGACTACGGCTCCATGACTGGGCTGGCCCCATGGCTGGCCGAGCGAGCCCCCTCCCGCTCAGTGACCGGGAGAGACTCCATGGCCGTGGCCGGGCGAGACGCCGACTCCGTGACCGGGGGAACCCCCGTCACCGTCGATCTCCCCGTCACCACCCCCACCCTGCTCTCCCCCACCGGGCTCGCCCCCACCGACGCCACCCTCTCCCCCGCGCCCCTCTCCCTCACGCCCCTCGTGCCCGGTGCGCCGCTCGATGAGGTGCTTCACGAGCTGGACCAGTTCGGCCGGCTCGAAGGGCTTGGCGAGAAACGCGTCCACGCCGACATCGAGACCGGTCTCGACCTCGTACTGCGTACAGGCGCTGATGATGGCGAGGGGCAGGTGGTGCGTACGGGGATCGGCCCGAAGCCGGGCGGCGGTGCGGAGCCCGTCCAGCCGGGGCATGACGACGTCCAGCGTCACGAGGTCGGGCCGCACCTGGTGCACCACGTCCAGACACTCGGCACCATCGGCCGCGGTCACGACCTCTAGCCCTTCCAGCTCGAGGTTGACCCTGATCAGCTGCCGGATGACCTTGTTGTCGTCCACAACAAGCACCCGGCCCGGAGCGCCTGGCACAAGTCGAGAGTAGGTCGGGCCCGGCCACCGCGTCCGGGTTTTCCCCACTTCCACCCCCTCCAGGGGACCCACCACCCCCCACCCGGGGAAACGGGTTCCTGATCACCCCGCAGGACCTGCTAGTGTTCTACCCGTCGCCGCGAGCGAAGAGCTCCGCAGCCGACACGCCCCCGTAGCTCAGGGGATAGAGCAACGGCCTCCGGAGCCGTGTGCGCAGGTTCGAATCCTGCCGGGGGCACCCAGCATGAGGTGCCCAAAGACCCCGTCACCAGCGGAAACGCTGAGGCCGGGGTCTTCGCGTATGTGCAGCCGTATGCGGCCCGGAGCGGCCGTACGCCGGGGTCTGTGGACGAGGCGTGGACGGGATCTTGAGGCGTCTGCCCAGGTCAGCTCCGGCAGACGGCAGGGCCCCCGGACGAGTCCAGGGGCCTGAGGGTCGGTTCATCGGCGGTGCACCGCAGTAGCCGATCTCGGTCGGCTGACCGTCGCGGTAGAGCACAGTGCATTGGCCGCGCCCTGAGGGCAAAAAAACAGTCCCCGGTAGTACTGCTCGTGTCCTGAAACTTCAGTCGTCACTGTCGCCTCGGTATCGCGCCGGCTTGCCGGGGGCCTGGACCACATCCTGTCCAGGTCACTACGCCGACTAGACGTCCTGATCGACTTAGCAACTCTTTCGGTGTTATGGCCTACTAATCACGATGCGCACCAGATGACATAAGTCAATAGCTTTTCAATAAGTTTCGAAGGAAACCTCCCGCGATCACCTTCGACTGCGGCATCCGGCTCGTCCGCGGGTCGACGGGGAGCCGGTCGCGGCCGAGCGATTACCCAGGTCAGCCCATCCAACTGACGAAGGGGCCTGCCCATGCGCATCGCCGCGTCAGGCCAGGTTGCTCTCCTAGGAGCTGCCTCTGGGCGCGGTCACGGCCCGGCGTGCCAGTCCCGCTCCAGATCGCCTGAGCCGAATACGCTGCGAAGACGTCCGACCTGGCGGCCACGACAACGCGGATGCGCGGGAATGCCGCCCGGTAGCGGCTTTTCACGTAGGCCGGGACGGCGCAGTTGCCGGATGCGGAAGGGGTGTGGCATGAGATCCCCGAGCGTGCACCTACGGGAGATCACCGACGACAACCGGGATGCCGTCCGTGCCCTCCGGGTCCGACGTGACCAGAAGCAATTCGTCGCCTCCGTGTCCTACTCCCTCAAGGAGGCGGCGAAGAAACCGGAGGCCAATCCCTGGTACCGCGCCGTGTACCGCGGCGATGAGCCAGTCGGTTTCGTGATGCTGTCGTGGAAACCGCCGGCCGGTCCTTGGAAAGGGCGACACTTCCTCTGGCGCCTCCTGGTCGACAAGCGGTACCAGGGCCGAGGGATCGGCCGAGAGGCGCTCACGCAGGTCGCCACCCTGGTGCGCGCGGACGGTGCCACCGAGCTGCTGACCAGCTACGAGCCCGGCGACGGCGAGCCGTGGCCCTTCTACCAGAAGTTCGGGTTCGAACCCACCGGGGAGATCGACGACGGCGAGATCGTTCTGCGGCTCGTCTTCCCCGCTCGGTGAGCTGTTTAACGGAAGCGCGGACAGTTCTGACCCGAGGTGGTCACACGACGAGAGGCTGATGGCCACCTGGAAGTCGATGCCCTGGTCCGCCTACCACTGGCGCTCCGTGTGTCGCCCGTTCTCCCCTCGCAGCATCGTCAACCACGGCCAAAGGTCCGGTAGCCGTTGTGCCGAGCAGGCCAGCCGGTGCTCGATACGGCACCCGGGCCTTGCCGAAGAAGGACAGCGGACGGGCGAGCGGGCACGGTACGCCCGACCCGCGCCGGGCCCGCTCGGTCCGCACCGGCGGCACACTCGACCAGGTTGCCGAGGAGAGCGGCGAGGAGTGACGGACCGGGCAATCCTCCTCCCTCATGAGGCGCCACCGCCCGAGGTCGGCTGCGGAAGAGTGGGTTCCGGCCCCAACAGGTCCCGTCTCGCCTTATGTTCACGGCGGTATCGGCTCTCGTACCTGCAGGAGGCCCCGCATGCGCCACGCTCTCCGTACCGCCATAACAGGGGTGGTGACCGCTGCCACCGTCCTGGTCTGCGGCACCGCCCAGGCCACGCCTCCGGGACCGGGGGTCACCGCCCGCGTGATCCGTCAGACCACCGTGAACGGCACCGACTACACCCTGCGGGAGATCACCGTCCCGCCCGGGCAGAGCACAGGCTGGCACTACCACGACGGCCCGCTGTACGGCATCGTCAAGCAGGGCACCCTCAGCCACTTCGATTCCACCTGCGCCTCCGACGGCGTGTACCCCACAGGCAGTGCCATTCAGGAACCGGCCGGAGCCGGCCACGTCCACATCGGCCGCAACATGGGTGACACACCCCTCGTCTTGGACGTGCTCTACGTCCTGCCGCACGGCGCCCCGTTCTCGGAGGATGCGCCGAACCCCGGCTGCCCCTTCCAGTGATCACTGCGTCAGCGGCTGCTGGGGGCACCCGCGGCGGGTTTGCGGGATGAGACTGGCTACCGCAAGGCGCAGAACGCTCTAACCAACCGAATCTCACAACATGCAAGGGGCCTCCGGAGGTTCGAATCCTGCCGGGGCACCCAGCATGAGGTGCCCAAAGACCCCGTCACCAGCGGAAACGCTGAGGCCGGGGTCTTCGCGTATGTGCAGGCGTGTGCGGCGCGGAGCGGCCCCATGACGCGGTCTGTGGACGAGGCGTGGACGGGAGCTTGAAGCGTTCTCCCAGGTGAGCCCCGCAAAACGATGTGGCCCCGGACCCGGGACAGGTGTGGGGCCACAGCGCAAGGCGGTACCGACTCCCCTAGTCGGCGGTGACCCCCCAGTAGGCGATCTGCGCGGGCCTACCGTCGCGGTAGAGCACCGTGCAGTTCCCCCGGGCGCGGCGTGGGAAGTCCAACTGCTCGGAGTCGAGCGCGGCCTCCCACTCCTCGTAGGTGGGCCGACCGTGAGGAGCCCACGCTCGCACCTCGTCATCGGTCAGCGGCCGCATGAACGGACCGTCGTCGGTGTCCGCGGCCTCGATCATGAGAGGGAAGTCCAACACGGAGCCCGTGCCGCCGGTGAAGATGTACTCGTGCCACTCCGGGTCGCGCCACAGTTCCTCGACGGACCGCCCCTCGAAGCCGTGGTTGTCCCGCGCCAGCTCGTCTTCCTGCTCCTGCCGGAACGCGGCCGCCAGGTCACGCTGATACGGGCCCGTATGAGTCCATGCGTTGCCACCCATACCCGTCCCCTCTCCACTCGAACTGCATGTTCAAGAGCGGAGCGTAAGAGACGGCACTGACAGGGCACCCCGCCCCGACGACGGTCAGGCCCTGGAAACCACCCACAGGCCCCGCAGGGAAGGCCGGCGCCTCGCTGAGACGCACCGGCTCAGGCCCGACTCCAAGCCTGGCGATGGCGAGCGACGCCGTACACCTGCTCCACCTGGTCGGCCGTGAGAACTCCTGAGAGGGGAGCGAGTGCCGATACCTGGCGCTCCTGGTACACCCGGACATCGAGCTGCGTAGCGACCACCTTCAGCTCGGTGACACCCACGAAGACGAGCACCGGCTCCACCGGTACCGGGAAGTCGCAAAAGCGCTCAAGAACTCGGGCGACCCGCTTGGCCTCCGCCCGACTCTTGCGTGCGTAGGGCGCCGGCTTCCCGTGATCGACTTTCACGGAATCGTCGCCGACCCATACGGCCCGCTTGTGGTGGTGCTTCGTATTGATGCTGAACACTCCACCTGGCCCGATCAGTAAGTGATCGATATCCACCTTGTTGGCCAAGGGAACGGAGTGCAGGACCCGCCAGCCGTGGCGCCCCAAGCGGTTCAACTCGGCTCCCACTCGCCGCTCCCCCGCCAATCCCTTTCGCCAGGGGTCCCATTCCGAGGGCCGCCGCAGAAGCCGTGAGACGACTCGCTCCATCAGCCCCGGGCCGGATTCGTCGAGCAGATCACGTATGGACTTCCCGGGAGGGTTGACGGCCAGGTCGTCGGCCGGCGTCAGAGGCGGCAGCATCGGACGCGCCTGAACCTCCGGCGCCCTGTCTGGCGGGACAGGCTCGGTGAGGTTCTGTAAGTGCTTCGTGAGCACGGCGATCACGTCGTCACGACACTCGGCCCGCAAAACCGTGATGTCCCCCGTCGTGACGTCCGCCCAACCGACCGCGGTGCCATCAGGCAGGTTGGCGTACAGACGATCATGCCCGTACCGCTTCCAGCGCGTGACGTGCAGTTCCACAAAGCCCCCTGTGCTCCCGCGTTGCCGTTACAGATATGCCAGCAGCAAGCGAGACGAGGCCACAAGACCGCAGGGTACGCCGCTCGACTCAGCTCGGGAGGAGTACGACCACGACTCGGACGCTGAGTTGATCATCGATGCCCTCACCGACTGGCAGTCGAGCGAAAAGGGCGACGTGGGCATCTCCGTCTACAACGCGGACGGTCACGAGGAGAACAGCGGCGAACTGTGAGTGTCAGAAGCACTTCCTGAGCGGTCGGCGTCCATAGAGGGCCGGCGACTCAGTGGACGTAGCCCCGCCTCAGACCACGTAGGAGTCGCCGCAGCGAAGCGCCGCCAGAGCGGCCACAGACGCCTCATCGCTACCGACCAGCGCGCGTTCGAGTAGTTCCCGCTCCATACCCGACACCCACCCCCACCGGATCATGCTGTACCGCAGCCGGATTCATCACCGGCGTCCCCCTGAGGCCGGAACGCAACCTCTATGACCGTCTCCGACCCATCCAGTCTCAGTTTCCGTCTCATTCAGCGCCGTTCATAGCCGTTCAGACGGAGCTGCAGCAGGTGGCCGCTCTTACGACCGACCGCTCATGAATGCAGGTGAACCGCCACGTCCGGGGGTCCGAGGAGCACCACCACAGTTGGAAGTGAGCCCAGCCTGTGTGAGGTGACGTCCATGGCTGACATCAGCGACAGCGGACAGCAGCGGCGCGGTGCGGTCTGACACGGCCACGGCCGTCCCGCGCAGCACGGGGGGACAGGCGGTCAGACCGAACTCCTAGAGTGGGTTTGGTCCTCGGCCTCTAATGCGTCGGGCTTGGGCTGGGCGGTGCACCGGTAGACGTGCCGCCCTTCGAGGGACTTGGTGATGGGGGCGTCGTGCCAGCGGTTGGCGCCGTCGCAGATGTCGTCCGGCTCGGGCCAGCGGTCCCGGCTGCGGTCGGCACGGGTCGTGGCGGCGGTGACGCCGATCCGGGCGGCCTCGAGCTCCCGGGCGGTGCAGAGGCGCTGCGGCTCGAGCTCGGGGCAGCCGCCGGATAAGAAGCGCCGAGTGTCCTGGAGACGGGCTGGGCATGAGATCCGGTTGCCGCAGCCGCAGGGTGGGACGCACCGAATGCCCTGGAGGGGGACTGAGCGCCGTGAGATCCGGTGGGTGGGAGGGCACCGGGCCCGCTCTTGGCAGTCGCCGTACCGGAGGGCGGGTGCGAGGAGGTTTCGGCGGGCGTCGCTGCTGCCCGGTCGTCGCTTCCGCCAGTGCTCGATGTGACGGCAAGAGTCGCGCCTAGGGCCACGGAGAGGGCCAGGGCCGTCCCCGCTGCCAGGCGACGGCTGTGGCGAGTGCCGCCGGGGAGGTTGCGTCGGGTGACTGCCGCCTCCTGAGAGCGTATGTGCTCTTCCGTTCCGGGGTCGGCGGCCGGCGGCATCGGACGGCCCGCCTCGGAGGGCGCCGAGAGCGGCAGGGGGTATGGATCAGGTCCGGTGTTCCGGGAGGCGAGGGCTTGCGCGCACTGCTCGGCGTCCGGACGGGCCTCGGGGTCCTGGGCGGTCATGGCCCGCAGCAGGGCCGCGAGGTCCGAGGGGAGCCAGGTGGGGACTTCGGGTGGGCGGTGCAGGCGGGCGACTGTCGCTTCCAACGGCGTGCCCTGGTACTCCAGTTCGCCTTTCAAGCACTCCAGCAGGACCAGGCCGAGCGCGTAGACGTCGGCGGCCGGCCCGATCCGCCTGCCCTCAACCTGTTCCGGTGCCATATAGGCGGCGGTGCCTATCAGCACGTCCGGCGCCGTATGGCGGGTGGCGTTGGCCAGGCGCGCGATGCCGAAATCAGCCAGGTGAGGAGCACCCGCCGCGTCGAGGAGGATGTTCGACGGTTTGATGTCCCGGTGCACGACGCCGGCGCGGTGGACATAGGCCAGCACCCGCGCGAGGGCGGCGCCCACATCTACCACACGCCGCTCCGACAGCGCTCCACACGCCAAAAGGCTGCGCAGCGTGGTGCCCTTGATCAGTTGCATGACCAGGTAGGGGCGGTCGTCGTGGCGGCCGGCGTCGTAGACGGTGACCAGTCCCGGGTGCTGCAGGCGGGCCAGAAGGACGGCCTCCGCGGTGAGACGGTCCTCCGTCTGCGGGTCCGGGCCCGGTCGGAACACCTTGACGGCCACGGGCCTCCGAAGGCGCGTGTCAACGCCCTCGTACACGTCGGCCATGCCTCCCGATCCGATTCTCGCGCCCAACCGGTAGCGGCCGGAGAGGACTTCGGCGGGCTGCACATCCGCTGGAACCGGCGCTGGCGTCGGCGGGGCTGCTGATTGGCGGGCCTTCATCTGGTTCTCCGTTGCTGTCACCGCGTACCGGACTCGGCCATGGGCCATGCTGAGAGGCGGGTACCCCCAGCCTGTGTCAGATATCCGGACCAAGTCGGCGCAGCGACGAAAACGGCCCCACTTTCCCCTGGCTGGCGCGTTGCGGCAGGTCGGGCAAGCTGTCAGCCGGACAACTGCCGTCGTCGCCAAGCTCCGCCGCGCCGTCAGCCGCTTCCCCGGCAGGTCACTGACCGGTAGCCGACAGCCGGTACCGCGGGCAACCATGAAACTGGCTCGCGAGACGCCGATAACCCTCCGCCGCAGGTCATTACCACAGCGAGCCCTGACTCACCTCAGCTTCCCAAGCTGATGTCACGCGTCGGCCTGCCGCTTCGTCCGGGCTGCGGCGCTGGGGTGACAACACCTCACCGAGGACGCCGTGGAACCCGCGTTCTGACTGTGCGAGACACGCTGGACTTTCGACTTCGGCTCTCGGGGAAGGGAAAAGGCCCGCACCTGGAAAGGTGCGGGCCTTCTGGCTTGGAAGCGGGCGAACCCGTCTCCCCGTTGCCGGGGTCAGTACTTGATGACCCACATCATCTTCGGGGAGTAACTGCGGCCATGGTTGATCAGGATGCGCTTGCCGCACATCACCTTGCCGCTGACGACCTTGAAGTAGCCGCACTGCAGGGCGCCGATGGTGGTCTTCGCGTTCGGGTTCAGGCTGGAGAAGAAGAGCTGGGGAGCGTCGTGGTAGCTCCGGCCGTAGACGGGCTTCTCGCGGCCGTCCTGGCCGAGGCAGTAATCGCCGCCCGCGGAGACGTAGTTACACAGCTTCGCGGACTTGTTGTTCCACCACTGCCACTGCGTCCTCTTGCACTTCTCCTGGGTGATCTTCTTGTTGTAACCGTTCCATTCCAGGCACTTGCCCGTGGCCTTGTTCACGATGTAGAAGGTGTGGCCCGGGGCAGCCTGGGCCGACGTGGCCGGGCCGAGGAACGAGAAGGCAAACGCCAGAATGGCTAGGACGAGCCCCGATTTCTTGATGTGCTTCACAGATATACCCCCAACTCTCTGTGGCTGGTCAACCACTGCGCATGCGATCTTGCCGTCATGTAGGGGCGGGGTAAAGAGAGTTGAGTAAGAATTGAGGCATGTGATCATCGTGTGACAAGCGCTTCCAGCGGGCGAGGAAGGCCGTATCCAGGGGCTTCAGGACAGGGGCATGGCGTGAGGTGGCTGGGCGCCTGGGCGGTCATCAGTGGGGCGCGAGGAGTTGGGTCACCTGCCGCACTCGGTACCACGTGTGCCAGCGGTGCCAGGTGAGTGTCCGGCTGCGCGGCCACGCCGACGAGTAGTGCTGACGAGCGCCGGGGGCTGGCGGACCTGTTCAAGTTGAGCTGGTGGCACGCGCGTTGGGGCGCGAGGAGGGTTTGCCGACCCCTGGACTGCGTTTGCAGGGGGCGTGAGCGGTAACGCGAAGGCCATGAGTCAATCGGACAGCGACACGAATCGGAGTTCCGCGTCCAAGCGGAGTACGTCCGCCAAGGCACAGCAGACCGCGGCGAAGGCGACTGCTCCCGCGTCGCGGGCGGCGGACAAGGCGGCCGAGAAGGCCCGGGAAGGGGCGTCGGCGGCAGGGGAGGGTGCCGAGCGGGCGGCCGGGGCGGGCGCCGCGGTCGTGCGCGGTGCGGCCGACCGGGTTCATGCCGGGCGCAGGGCCGTCGTCGCCGCCTCGGGGCAGGTCGCGGCCTTCGCCAAGACGGCGGGGACGTTGATCGCCCATCGGAAGCTGCTCGCCGCCGGAGTGAGTGCGGGGTTGTCGGCGGTGAGTGCCACTTCCTACCTGGCGGGTCGCCGGGCGGGGCGTCGGACGCTCGGCCCCATCACCCGTCTGACCGGCGGGCGGATCTAAGGGGTCTCGGGCCTCCTGGAGGCCGCGGCCGACGGCAGGCAGTGGTGCGAGCGCACCTCACCGGAGGCCGTCCGCATCTTCCAAGCGCCCCCGCCTGCATCGCGAGGCCGCGCAGACCCGTGCCGGCCGCCGAACGGAATTCACAGGTATCCGAAGACCCCGGTACCAGCGGAAGCGCTGGGGCCGGGGTCTTCGTGTCTGTACGGCCGTAGGCATGTGAGGCCGGGGCGTTTCCCCCGCGCCCGGTTCAGGTCCGGCCGCCCGCGTACGGCCCGGCCATGCGGCCGGTGGTTCCGCTTTCCCGGTCGGCCGGGCGGCCGATCGCGGCGGCGGTCAGGGCCAGCAGCAGGCCCACGATGCCGACGATGACGTTGTTGACGATGGTCTTCGTGGTGGAGACGTCGCCGGCCACGACCCACGGCGAGATGATCGTCCACACGCTCAGCGCGCAGGCGGCCCACGCCATGCTGTGCACACGGTCGTAGGCCCGGCCGAAACCGCCGCTCATGAGGAGTGCGTAGGCGATGCCGGTGATCAGATTGTTGACCGCCAGGGTGGAGAACCCGTTGAAGCCCGTGATCCAGGGTGAGGCCGCGAGGTAGAGGCCGGTGAGGAGGGCCACGCTCTCGATGGCCTGCGCCTGCGGTGTGCTCGTGGTGCGCTCGGCCATTTCGTGGCGCTCGCGCATGGCGATGATGTCGGGGTGGGTCGCCATGTCGGACCGAGGAGAGGTCGCCATGTCATTTACCTCCGAAGTGTGACTTTCGTACCCTTTTGCGGGCGGGTACCCAGGAGGCGTGCAGTCACCGCTGCGGATCGAGGTGACGGGGAGGAGGCGGACGGCGACCCGCTGTACGGGGTGAAGGGCGGGGTCAGGAGCACTTCTCGTCGTTGTGGACCGCCTCGAACAGGACGTCCTCGTCGATCGTCTCGCCGGCGGCGGGGACCGTGGTGCAGACCCGCCAGTCGTTCTCGTTGTCCGTACTGCGCCCCGCGCCCGTGGCGTCGACCGCCTTGACCTCGCCGGTCAGTGCCGCCATCTGGTCCATCGCGTCCATGAGGCTGCGTCCGCTGTAGCTGGGCATGGCGTCGCCGGGCATGGCGAGGTAGCCGTCCGTCGAGGCGGGGCAGGACTCGCCCTGCTTGACGACCTGGAAGACCACCAGGGTGTCGGGGTCGGCGGCGCCGGGCTCGGGGTCCTGGGAGCAGACGCGCCAGTTGCGGTCCCAGACCTGGGCCCGGCCCCGGCCGGTGGCGTCCTCGGAGCTGAGGTTGGTGAAACCGGCGCTCTGGGCACGGTCCTGGGCCGCCTGGAGCTGGGAGCCGGTCATGTTCGGCAGTTCCTTCTGCGAGGAACATCCGCTGGTCGCCGTCAGCATCAGTGCCGCCGTCGCGGCGGCGTACGCGGATCTGCGCACGCGTCGGCTCATCGTCATCGTCACCAGGGCCCCCGTGATCTTGGTACGTGCAGGAGCGCGATCTTAGCTCGAACCCTCTTCCGGGAGGTCCGGCGTGCCCTCGGGGGTCCACGCGGCGACGAGGTCCAGGAGGCCGGGGAAGCGGGCGTTCAGGTCGGCCACCCGGACGTGGCTGCGGCGCTCCAGGCCGTACTGGCGCTGCCGGGTGACGCCCGCCTCGCGCAGGGCCCGGAAGTGGTGGGTGAGCGAGGACTTGGGGCGGTCCAGGCCGAACCAGCCGCAGGTGTGGTCGAACTCCTCCGACTCCAGGAGCAGTTTGCGGACGATCCGCAGCCGCAGCGGGTCGCTGAGCGCGCCCAGCACCGTCTCCAGCCGGAGGTCGGCGACGGCCGGCTCGGGCAGCGGGTCGGGCAGGCCGGGGGGCTCCGGCAGCACCTTGATCTCCGCCGTTCGCGGCGCATTCGCGGTTCGCGGCACCTCCGCCGTTCGCGGCGCATCCGTCGTTCGCTGCGTCCCCTCGCTTCTCTGCACGGTCAACTGCGGCTCCTTGCGCCTCGGTTCTCCCCGGTTCTCCGCCCGGCTTTCTGTACGAGTCCGATCGTACTACGTGCTAAGTTCGACTCCATGCGTACTAGTACGAGTCAAGTAGTACTGACGGAGACGACGGCCGGGGTCCGCTGGGTCTGGCTCGCCGCCTGGCCCGTGACGGCGGTGTTCGTGCTGTCCAACGCGGCCACCCCGCTGTACGTGCTGTGGCAGCGCGAGATGGGGTTCAGCAAGGGCACCTTGACCGTCGTCTTCGCCTGCTACATCGCGGGCCTGCTCGGTTCGCTCCTGGTGTCCGGCGTCGTCTCCGACCGCCTCGGCCGCAAGCCCGTGCTGCTGCCCGCGCTGGGGCTCGCCCTCGTGGCCTGCCTGGTGTTCGCGACCGCCGGGAGTGTGGCCGCGCTGATCGTCGCCCGGCTGTGCACCGGCGTCGCGGTCGGGGCCGTGGTCTCGGCGGGGATGGCCGCGGTGACCGATGTGGCCGGGCCCGCCCGGCGCCGGCTCGCGGCGCTGGTCGCCTCCTGCGCGATGGTGTTCGGGGCGGGGGTGGGGCCGTTGCTCGCGGGCGTGCTGTCCGAGACGCTGCCCGCGCCGACGGTCACGGTGTTCGTCGTGGAGGCGGTGCTGCTCTGGTCGGCCGTCGTGGTGGTGCTGCGGATGCCGGTACGGCGTCCGGGCGGGGCCGGTGACGGTGCGTGGGTGCGGGTGCCGGGTGTGCCGCGGGGGGCGGGTTGGCAGCTGGCCCTGGGGATCGCCGTGTTCGCGCCCGGCATCACCGCCACGTCGTTCGTGCTGTCGCTGGGGCCCTCGCTGCTGTCGGGGCTGCTGGGGACGGGCAGCCGGATCGTGTCCGGGGCGTTGGCCTTCGCGATGTTCCTGTGCGCCACGGGGGTGCAGTTCGCGGTACGGCGGCTGCGGCGCCGTACCGTCCTGGTCGCCGGGGCCGGCGCCACCGCCCTCGGGATGCTCACGCTGGTCGTCGCCGTGCACAGCGGGTCGGTGGCGGCCCTCGGCGGCGCCGCGGTGCTGGCGGGGGCCGGGCAGGGGATGGGGCAGTTGGGTGGGCTGTCGCTGTTGAACTCCACCGTGCCGGGGGCGCGGCTCGCCGAGGCCAACGCGGCGCTGAACGTGGGGGGGTACCTGCCGGCCGGGGTGCTTCCGGTCAGCGCGGGGTACTTGAGCGACGCGGTCGGGCTGACGGCGGGGGCGACGGTCTTCGGTACGGCGTTGGCCGCTCTGGCCGTGGCCGGGGGCGGGCTGGTGCTGTGGCGGCGGCGCGTGGAGCCCGTCGAGTAGCCGCACCGTACCGGTGCCGGCCGGGGGCGGGGGCGCTCACCGGCGCCCGGCGGGTACGGCACCCTGCCGGCTCGGCCGGCACGCGGTCCCCCGGGGGCGCGGGGAACGGCGCGACCAGCCACGGACGCGCCCGGGGCCCGCGCACCATCCGCACCACCGCACCACCCACGTCCTCACGGGGAGTACCGGCCCCCGGTCACGGCAGACCCCCCGCAGGCCCGACCCGGCCGGTGCCGCGACAGCACCGCACGCCACAGCAAGGCACGCCACAGCACCGCACCGCACGACACAGCACCGCAGGCCTCACGCCGAGCGTTTGCGAGACGTGGTCTTCTTCGCCGGACTCTTCTTCGCCGCCGTGCCCTTCGCCGCCGTGCTCTTCGCCGCCCCGGCCCCCGTCTTCTTCGCCCCCTCCCCCGCCTTGGAGGTCGACTTGCGCGCGGGCGTGGCCTTCTTCGCGGTGGCCGTCTTCTTCGTGGCCGTGGAGGTCGACTTCTTGCCGGCCGGCTCCTTGGGCGCGGCCCGCTCCTGCCGCAGGGGTGTGACCTCGGCCTCCGCGCCGGCGGCCGCGCGGGACTCCCGGGCCGCGCGCACGCTGTTCTCCAGGGCGGCCATCAGGTCGAGCACCTTGCCGCCGGCGGCGGGGGCCGGGGCCTCGGGCGGGGTCTCGCCGGAGGTCTTCGCGGCGATGACCTCCTCCAGTGCCTCCCGGTACTCGTCGTGCAGGTCCTCCAGGTCGACCTCGCCGAGGGTGTCCATCAGGGCGTCCGCGAGGTCGAGTTCCTTGTCCCGGATGGTGACGTCGACGTCGGGGGCGACGCCCTCCGGGGCCCGGACCTCGTCCGGCCACAGCAGCCCGTGCATGGCGATGGCGTCGCCGACGACCCGGAGCATGCCGAGGCGTTCCCGGCCGCGCAGCGCGTACTTGGCGATGGCGACCTTGTTGCTGCGTTTCAGCGCTTCACGCAGGAGGGTGTACGGCTTGGCGGCGGGGGCCCCACTGGCGGCCAGGTAGTAGGCCGCGTCCATCTGGAGCGGGTCGATGCGGTCGGCCGGGACGAACGCCACGATCTCGATCGTGCGGGCGGTGGGGATGGGCAGGTGGGAGAGGTCCTCGTCGGTGATCGGGATGATCGAGCCGTCGGCGTCCTCGTACCCCTTGCCGATCTCGGACTGCGTGACCTCGCGCTCCTCCAGTTCGCACACCTTGCGGTAGCGGATGCGGCCGTTGTCCTCGGTGTGGATCTGCCGGAAGGAGATGGCGTGGTTCTCCGTGGCGTTGACCAGCTTGATCGGGATGCTGACGAGACCGAAGGAGATGGCGCCGTTCCATATCGATCGCACGTGCCGCACCCTTCCTTTGCCGTTTTCTCCTGTTTGTCTGGGATTGTCATCCTATGACGCCTATCACAGAGGTGGAGGGGCGCCGGGTCGCGCTCAGCAACCTGGAGAAGGTGCTGTATCCGGAGACCGGCTTCACCAAAGGGGAGCTGCTGCACTACTACGCGACCACCGCCGCGGCCCTGCTGCCGCATCTGCGGTACCGGGCGGTGTCCTTCCTGCGCTATCCGGACGGCCCCGACGGGCAGCTGTTCTTCGCCAAGAACGTGCCGCCGGGTACGCCCGACTGGGTCACCACCGCCGAGGTGCCGCGGTCGTCGGCGGACAGCCCGGCCCGGATGGTGGTGGTGCAGGACCTGCCGAGCCTGGTCTGGGCGGCGAACCTGGTCGCGGAGTTCCACACGCACCAGTGGCTGGTGCAGTCCCCGCAGGAGGCGGACCGGCTGGTCCTCGACCTCGACCCGGGCGCGCCCGCGACGATCGTGCACTGCTGCGAGGTCGCCCTGTGGCTGCGCGAGCGGCTCGCGGCGGACGGGGTCGAGGCGTACGCGAAGACCGCCGGCTCCAAGGGGCTGCACCTGCTGGCGGCGGTGCGGGGCAGCTCTTCCGAGCGGACGTCGGAGTACGCGAAGGCGCTGGCGGTGGAGGCCGAGCGGGAGATGCCCCGGCTGGTGGTGCACCGGATGACGAAGAGTCTCAGGCCGGGGAAGGTGTTCGTCGACTGGAGCCAGAACGCGGCCCGCAAGACCACGGCCACCCCGTACACCGTGCGCGCCCGCCGGGTGCCGCTGGTGTCGGCGCCGGTGACCTGGGAGGAGGTCGCCGACTGCCGCAGCCCCGCGCAGCTGGAGTTCCGGGCGGAGGACATCGCCCCGCGGCTGCAGGACCTCGGCGACCTGATGGCCGCGCTGACGGACCGGGGGCGGGCCGTACCCCTGCCCTAGCCCCCCGCTACACCCTGCCCCAGGTGTTCCGGTCCCGGGCCATCCCGTGCAGGGCCTCCACGTCCGCCGGTTTGAGCACCCCGCCCAGCCGGGCCAGGCCCGTCAGCCCGGCGTCCGTCAGGATCCGCACCCCGCGCGGCTGCGCCGTCACGGTCACCTCGGCCGGGCCGACCAGGGCCAGCAGCGGGCGGACCTCGGCGGTCAGCGCGTAGGAGGCGCGGTCGGCGTCGGCGCGCAGCCGGCGCAGCAGCGGCTCGGCCTCGCGGCGGCCCAGGGTGACCATCGGGTCGGCGACCAGGACCCGGCTCTTACGGGCGTACAGGGCGTGCACGGCGAACAGGCCGCCGGGGCCGATCACCAGGTGGTGGATGCGGTCGCCACCGGGCAGCGGGACGGAGTGCAGGGTGTGCCAGCCGGCGCCCTCCAGCCCGTCCAGGGCGCCGCCCACGGTCTGCTCTGCGGTCAGGGCGCGCCGGCGCGGGTCGGGGCGCAGCCGGTGGGCGGGGCCGGGGTCGCGGTCGAGGGCGACGAGGAGGGCCTCGCCGGGGCGGTTGGGGGCGAGGTCGTCGTCCGGGTGCAGGGTGAGCCGGGCGAGTTCCGCGGGGGTGGGCACCGGGGGCGGGCCCACGGTGACGGGGCCGGTCAGGAAGGGTTGCAGGGCGTGGAGCACGTCGTCCCTGCTGTCCTCGCCCAGCAGGTTGACCCGGCCTGTCTCACGGTCGTACCAGGCGACGTTGGATCCGTCCTCGCGGCAGACGTACAGCCGCTCCCGGCCGTGCCGGAAGGCCGGCACCACGCGCAGTCCGCTCATGCGCCATCACCCCTCGACCATGGGAACAGGCGGGGTGCTCCCGGGGCAAGACCGGTTACCGTGGAGGACGGCCCTGCGAGGGGGAGTTGGGGAGGCGCCGTTGCGTACCCGCGGAAAGCAGCCCGACGTACCGGCTCCGGAGAGCCCGTGGAGCGAGATCGTGCCCGGCCTGTGGATGGGCGGGCACCAGTTCCGGGGCGGTTCGGGCCGGCTGGAGTCCGTCGTCGTACGGGACGAGTTCGATCTGGTGCAGTCGCTGCTGCGGCTGCCGGGGTACGGGCCCGACGTGGGCGTGGAGCACCATGTGTGGCCGATTCCGGACGGGCCGCTGGACGGGACGCAGCTCGCCGGGGTGATCCGGCTGGCGCGGGCGGTGAACGAGGCGCTGGACGCGGGCCGCCGGGTGCTCGTGCGCTGTTACCACGGGTACAACCGCTCGGGGCTGGTCATCGCGCACGCCCTGGTCCAGCGGGGTGACTCGGCCGACCAGGCGGTCCAGCTGATCCGGGCCCGGCGCTCGGCGTGGGCGCTGCACAACGAGCTGTTCGTGGAGTACCTGCGGGCGGGCCTGGCGACGGTACGGCTGCTGGAGGAGCTGACCGAGTAGCCGCGCACGGGCCGCTGCCCCGCCGCTCCGCCGCTCTGCCGGCCTTCCCGTCTTCCGGCCTACCGGTCTGCCGGTCTGCCGCTCGCCGGCCTTCCGGCCTCCCCGCCTTCCGGCCTTCCCGCCTTCCGGCCTTCCGGCCTTCCCGCCTCCCCGCCTTCCGGCCTCCCCGCCTTCCGGTCGACCGCTCGCCGGCCTCCCGCCTTCCGGCCTCCCCGCCTTCCGGCCTTCCCGCCTCCCCGCCTTCCCGCCTCCCCGCCTTCCGGCCTCCCCGCCTTCCGGTCTGCCGCTCGCCGGCCTCCCGCCTTACGGCCTTCCCGTCTGCCACCCTGCCGGCATTCCGGCCTGCTGGTCTGCCGGCCTGCTGGTCTGCCGGCCTTCCGGTCTCCCAGACTCCCCGCCTACCGCCCTACCGGCCCGCCCCCTGCCAACCTCCCCGCCCACCGGCCCACCGCCCTGCCAGCCTCCCCGCCCACCGCCCTACCGGCCCACCCCCCTGCCAGCCTTCCGCAGGCTCCCCCCGCGTCACCCCCCACACCCGAAGCCGTACAAAGCAGGCTTCCGTCAGAATGTAGGGATGCCAGCCCGTCCCGTGCGTGCCGCCCTCGCCGCCGTCGCCGTCGCCCTGCTGTCGGCGACGGCGGCGGCCTGCGGTGACACCGGCGGGCTGCGCGGCGCCGGGCCGACCCCGACCGCCGCCAGCCCCGCCAGGCTCTGGCCCGATCTGCGGCCGGCGTCCAGCCCGGCCTACCCCTACGACGTGGCGACCCGGGAGGTCGTCAAGGGCGTCACGGTCCCCGGTGACGACCTCCGCAGGGTCGATCCGGTGGACGTCGTCGAGGCGGAGCTGAAGGCGCACCCCTCCGACTACGGGTCGAAGGGGGCGTACCACGCGACGGTGGACCGGATGCGGCAGTGCCGGCCGGGCGGTGACCGGGCCCGGTGCCCGCTGCTGAAGCCGTACTACCGGGACCTCACGGGGGACGGCCGGGCGGATCTGACGCTCGGCTTCCGGCTGTACCCGACCAACCAGACGGCGGTGCGGGTGTACACCGTCGAGCGGCACCGGCTGGTGCAGGTGCTGGCCGACAACGACGCGATCGTCGGGGTGGAGCTGGCCGGCCGGTCGCTGATCGAGCGTTCGCCGGCCGACATCTCGGGCTACGAGTACCGCACCACCTGGGAGTGGGACCCGGGCCAGCGCGCGATGGTCTTCTCCCGCGACGAGTACCTGCACGTCGGCGACGGCCGCACGAGCAGGACCCCGTCCCCGTCGGCCTCCCCCGCGGCGACCTCGGCGAGCCCGCGATGAGGCTCGCGCTGCCGCCCTGGGCCGGGGCCCTCGCCGTGAAGGCCGCCGCGTTCATCACGGTGATGTGCTGCGCGCTGGCCGCGCTGCTCGGCGTGCTCGTCCACGTCTCGGTGACCAACCAGACCGTCGGCCAGGCCCGCGATCTGGCGCTGGCCCGGCTCGCGGACGCCACCCGGGCGTACGAGGCCGGGGACACGCTGCTGCCGGGTGCCGGGGTGGACCCGCGGGGGCTGCCGGCGCCGCTGCGGACGCTGGCGGTAACCGGGCAGCGCGGCACGATGGTCGCCACCCACCAGGGCCGGCCGACCATGTGGGCGGCGGGGCCGGTGGCCGGGCACCGGGCGCTGGCCGTGGAGGTCGACTACTCGCAGCAGTCCCGCACCATCGCCGGTCTCGACCAGTCGATCCTGTGGTCGTCGGGGCTGGCGATCGGCGCGACCGTGCTGGTCGGCGTGTTCGCGGTGACCCGGGTGACCCGGCGGCTGCACGGCACCGCGCGGGTGGCCCGGCGGATCAGCGCCGGCGACCTGGACGCCCGGGTGAACGACCCCCGGACGCAGGATCCGACCCGCCCGCAGGACGAGGTCGCCGTGGTGGCCGCGGCCCTGGACACGATGGCGTCGACCCTGCAGAGCAAGCTGCTGAGCGAACAGCGGTTCACCGCGGACGTCGCGCACGAGCTGCGCACTCCGCTGACCGGGCTGCACGCGGCGGCCGAGCTGCTGCCGCCCGGTCGGCCGACGGAGCTGGTGCGTGACCGGGTGGCGGCGCTGCGCACGCTCACCGAGGACCTGCTGGAGATCTCCCGGCTGGACACCGGGCGGGAGCGGCTGGAGGTCGGCACGGAGCAGCTGGGCGCGCTGGCCGAGCGGGTGGTACGGGCCTCGGGCACCGACACCGAGGTGCGGATCCTGCGGGACGTCCGGGTGGACACCGACCGGCGGCGGCTGGAGCGGGTGCTGGGGAACCTGGTGGCCAACGCGCACAAGCACGGGGCGCCGCCGGTGGTGCTGACGGTGGACGGGCCGGTGGTGACCGTGCGGGACCACGGGGGCGGGTATCCGCGGTACCTGGTGGCGCACGGGCCGCAGCGGTTCCGTACCGAGGGCGGGGCCACGGGGCACGGGCTCGGGCTGACCATCGCGGTGGGGCAGGCGGAGGTGCTGGGCGCGGGCCTGACCTTCGCCAATGCGGTGGACGGGGGCGCGGTGGCGACGCTGACGCTGCCGCCGGCGAAACCGGCGGCTCCCTGAGAGGCCCTCCTCCCGGAACAAGACGCCCCATTTGGATAGGTTCCGGGCATGACGAACGCCGGAACCACCACGGCGGCGGTCCCCGCTCCCGCGCGCGCCGCACGCCTCCCCCGGCGCCGGGGCGTCGAACTCTCCCTGCTGGTGCTGGCCGTCCTGCTGTCCGTGTACGGCTACTGCGCGGTGGGGCTGGCCCGGACCGGAACCGTCCCGCCCGGCGCCGCCGGTTACGGGGCCGGTCTCGGGGTGCTCGCCCTGTTCGCGCACATCGCGGTCCGTATCCGGGCGCCGTACGCCGATCCCCTGCCGCTGCCCATCGGCGTGCTGCTCAACGGGCTGGGGCTGGTGCTCATCTACCGGCTGGACCTGGAGACCCCGGGCGATCAGGCGGCCCCCACCCAACTGGTGTGGTCGACGCTGGGGGTGGGCCTGTTCATCGCCGTCGTCCTGGTGCTGCGCGACCACCGGGTGCTCCAGCGGTACTCGTACGTGTGCGTGGTGGCCGCCCTCGCCCTGCTGGCGCTGCCGATCCTGTTCCCGGCGGTCAACGGCGCCCGGATCTGGATCCGGATCGCCGGGTTCTCCATCCAGCCGGGCGAGTTCGCGAAGGTGCTGCTCGCGGTGTTCTTCGCCGCCTATCTGGCCGCCAACCGCAGCGCGCTCGCGTACACCGGCCGGCGGCTGTGGCGGTTGCAGTTCCCGACCGGGCGGGTGCTCGGGCCGATCCTGACGATCTGGCTGGTGAGCGTGGGCGTGCTGGTGCTGGAGCGGGACCTGGGGACCTCGCTGCTGTTCTTCGGGCTGTTCGTGGTGCTGCTGTACGTCGCCACCGGGCGCACCGGCTGGATCGCGGTGGGGCTGCTGCTGGCCGTGGTCGGCGCGTTCGCCGTGGGGCGTCTGGAGCCGCACGTGGGCGGCCGGATCGAGGACTGGCTGCACCCGTTCGCCACCATCGAGGCCGGGCAGGGCCCCAACCAGCTCTCCCAGTCGTTGTTCGCCTTCGCCGCCGGCGGGGTCCTCGGTACCGGGCTCGGGCTCGGGCACTCGATCCTGATCGGCTTCGCCGTCAAGTCGGACTTCATCCTGGCGACCGCCGGGGAGGAGCTGGGGCTCGGGGGCCTCGCGGCGATCGTGCTGCTGTACGCGCTGCTGGTGGAGCGCGGTTACCGGGCGGGCCTGGCGCTGCGCGAGCCGTTCGGCCGGCTCCTCGCGGTCGGGCTGGCCTCGATCGTGGCGCTGCAGGTGTTCGTGATCGCGGGCGGGGTGACGGGGCTGATCCCGCTGACCGGCATGGCGATGCCGTTCCTCGCCCAGGGGGGCTCCTCGGTGGTCACCAACTGGGCGATCGTGGCGCTGCTGGTCCGGGTGAGCGATTCGGCGCGCAGCCAGTACGACGGCCGGGAGGCACCGTGAGCGACTACGACCGGCTCCCCGAGGGCGGGCGGCCGATGGGGAGGTACATCCGGCACGCCTGCGGCTTCTGCGCCCTGCTGCTGGCGGCCCTGCTGGCCAACGCGGCCCGCGTGCAGGTCGTGCAGTCACGGGAGTACGACGGCAATCCGGCCAACCGCCGCGCCACCATCGCCCGTTACCAGCAGCCGCGCGGGAACATCCTGGTGGGCGGCGAGCCGGTCACCGGGTCGGTGGACACCGGCGAACAGCTGCGCTACGAACGCACGTACGGCAACGGCCCGCTGTACGCGCCGGTCACCGGGTTCTCCTCGCAGACGTACGGCACCACGTTCCTGGAGCACACCGAGGACGGGGTGCTCTCCGGCACCGATCCGATGCTGGCGCCGCTGCCGCTGTGGGGCGACGTGTCCCGGGCGCCGAACCGCGGCGGGGACGTGGTGACGACCCTCAGCCGGCGGGCGCAGGAGGCCGCGTACCGGGGGCTCGCCGGGCGCAAGGGCGCGGTGGCCGCGGTCGAGCCGGCCACGGGCCGCGTCCTGGCGCTGGTGACCAGCCCGTCGTACGACCCGTCGGAGCTGTCGGGCAACAACGAGGCGGTGTCGGCGGCGTGGGCCCGGCTCAACCACGACCCGGAGAAGCCGATGCTCAACCGGGCGGTACGGCAGACCTATCCGCCGGGGTCGACGTTCAAGGTGGTCACCGCGGCGGCGGCGCTGGACGCGGGCGTGGTCACGGACCTGGACGCGCCCACCGACTCCCCCGACCCCTACCGGCTGCCCGGCACCACCACCCGGCTGACCAACGAGGGCGACGGCTGTCGGAACGCCTCGGTGCGGGACGCCTTCGAGTGGTCCTGCAACACGGTGTTCGCGAAGCTGGGCGTGGACGTGGGGGTGCGGGACATGGCGACGACGGCCCAGGCGTTCGGGTTCAACGACACGGGCGTGCGCATCCCCTTCACCGTGTCGCCGAGCACCTTCGACACCAGGGTGGACCGGGCACAGCTGGCGCTGTCCTCGATCGGGCAGTACAACACCCGGGCCACCCCGCTGCAGATGGCGATGGTCGCGGCGGCGGTCGCGGACGGCGGCCGGCTGCGTCCGCCGTACCTGGTGGAGCGGACCACCCGGCACGGCGGCGAGACGGTCACCGGCAGCGCGGCCGGGCCGGGGCGGCAGGTGATGCGGCCGGACACCGCGGCCCGGCTGAAGGAGCTGATGGCCGGCGTGGTCGAGGAGGGCACCGGGACCAACGCGGCGATCCCCGGCGCGCTGGTCGGCGGCAAGACCGGCACCGCCCAGCACGGGGTCGGCAACGCCGGGGTGCCCTACGCCTGGTTCGTCTCCTGGGCGCAGCGCGAGGGCGCGCCGGAGCCGCAGGTGGCGGTCGCGGTGGTGGTGGAGGACGCCTCGGCGGACCGGGGCGAGATCAGCGGCGGCGGGGACGCGGCGCCGATCGCGCGGGACGTGATGCGGGCCGTGCTCGGGCGGTGAGGGTCAGCCGGCCGGCCGGAGCATCTCGGAGCGGATCCGGAGGGTGTTGCGGGCGGCCTTGTCGAGGTCGACCTCGGCGGCGTCCTTCACGGTGGGGTCGACCTCGCCGACGACGGCCGCCGTGTTGCCGTCCGCCCAGGCGCAGACCGGGTAGGTGATCGTCACCCCGGAGCTGCGCTGGGTGAGGACCTGGCAGCTGACCGGGGTGTCCGCGCCGGGCGGGGTGACGTCGCGCGCGGGCTCCTCGACCGTCACGCCGGTGGACTCGGCGGCACCCTTGAGCATGCTGCGGCGCACCGTGGTCTCGTTCTTGAACCGGCCGTACATGCCGGACACGAGCAGCATGGCCTGGGAGTCGTCGCCGGGCGAGTAGCGGCCCACGGCGGCGTGGATGTCCCTGGCGTCCCAGGCGCCGTCGGCCTCCTTCTCGATCTTCTTGCCCTCGGTGCCGGAGAGGTCCTCGGCGAGGGTGTACTTCGCGTCGAGCAGGCTGTGGGGCAGGGTCAGTTCGTGCTCCGCCGCGGGGAAGCCGCTCTCGGCCACGGCGCCGATCAGCACGAGGGCGACGATCACGAGCGTGACGGCACCGCCCACGATCCCGAGCACCAGCCCGGTCCGGCGCTTCTTCGGCGGCGGGGCCATGGGCGGCACGCCCCAGCCGGGGTACGGCTGCTGCGGGTAGGGCGGCTGCGGGGGGTACGGCTGCTGCTGCGGGTACGGCTGCTGCTGCGGGTGCGGCTGCTGCTGGGGGTACGGGGAGCCGTACGGCCCCGGGGCCGGCTGGCCGTAGGGGTACGGCTGCTGGGGCTGCTGCGGATACGGCGGCTGGTGCGGCGGAGGCATGGACACGCCAGCACGCTACTGCACCCGGGTGACAGCCCCGGCACCGTGCCCGCGTCCGGTCAGTCCTCGGCCGCCCCCGACTCGATCGCCTCCTCCACCTCGGCCACCCGGGCCCGCTCCTCGGCGGCGAAGCGCTCGGCGTCCAGTCGCTCGGCGAGTTCCTCGTCCTGCGCCATCAGCAGGTCCAGGTCGGAGTCGCCCAGCTCCAGGACGCCCATGTCCACGTAGGCCTGCTGGAGCCGCTTGCCCCACAGCCCGATGTCCTTGACGCACGGGACGATGCGGCTGAAGAGCAGCTTCCGGAAGAGCCGGAGGAACTCGGACCGTTCGCTCAGCGCCTCCGCCTCGGCCTTCGGGATGCCGAAGTTCTCCAGCACCTCCACCCCGCGCAGCCGGTCGCGCATCAGATAGCAGCCCTCGATCACGAACTCCTCGCGCTCGCGCAGTTCGGCGTCGGTGAGCTGCTTGTAGTAGTCGCGCAGCGCCATCCGGCCGAAGGCGACGTGCCGGGCCTCGTCCTGCATGACGTAGGTGAGGATCTGCTGGGGCAGCGGCTTGTTCGTGGTGTCCCGGATCATGCCGAAGGCGGCCAGCGCCAGGCCCTCGATCAGTACCTGCATGCCGAGGTAGGGCATGTCCCAGCGGCTGTCGCGCAGGGTGTCGCCGAGCAGCGACTGGAGGTTGTCGTTGACCGGGTAGACGAGGCCGATCTTCTCGTGCAGGAACCGGCCGTAGATCTCGGCGTGCCGGGCCTCGTCCATGGTCTGGGTCGCGGAGAAGAACTTGGCGTCGAGGTCGGGCACCGACTCCACGATCCGCGCGGCGCAGATCATCGCGCCCTGCTCGCCGTGCAGGAACTGGCTGAACTGCCAGGAGGCGTAGTGCCGGCGCAGCTCGCCCCTGTCCTTCTCCGACAACTTGGCCCAGTACGGGGTGCCGTACAGGGACATGGCCTCCTCGGGCGTGCCCAGGGCGTCGTACGGGTCGACCTCCAGGTCCCAGTCGATGCGCGTCCGCCCGTCCCACTGCTTGTCCTTGCCCTTCTGGTACAGGGCGAGCAGGCGGTCGCGGCCGTCGTCGTACTCCCAGCTGAACCGGGCCGCGCCGGTGGCGGGCACCTGCCAGGGGGAGTCTCCCGGGTGGTTGGCGTAGAGGTCGTGCGTCGGCATACCCGGCAGGCTCACACGCGGACGCGGCGGCAACAAGTTGCGCGCGAGGGATTGACGGGCCTTGCTGACAAGCAGTCTCATAAGAGCACGACGACTACCCCCGGGTAACGAGGTGAGGGAGCCATGACGACCCTGACGGAAGCGGACGCGCTGGACGGGCTGCGCGACGCGCTCGGCCTGCTCAAGGACCGGGAACAGGTGGCCGAACGGCTGCTCGCCTCTTCCGCCAAGCACTCCTTCGACCCGGACGAGGAGCTGGACTGGGACGCGCCCTTCGAGGAGGGCAAGTGGTTCTGGCCGCCGGAGCTGGTCTCGCTGTACGACACCCCGATGTGGCAGCGGATGAGCGAGGAACAGCGGATCCTGCTCTCGCAGCACGAGGCCGCCGCGCTCGCCTCGCTCGGCATCTGGTTCGAGATCATCCTGATGCAGCTGCTGGTCCGGCACATCTACGACAAGGCGGCGACGAGCGCCCACGTGCGCTACGCGCTCACCGAGATCGAGGACGAGTGCCGGCACTCGAAGATGTTCGCGCGGCTGATCTCGCACGGCGGCACGCCCTGGTACCCGGTGAGCCGCGCCCACCAGAACCTCGGCCGCCTGTTCAAGACGATCTCCACCACGCCCGGGTCCTTCACCGCCACGCTGCTCGGCGAGGAGGTGCTGGACTGGATGCAGCGGCTGACGTTCCCCGACGAGCGGGTGCAGCCGCTGATCCGGGGTGTCACGCGGATCCACGTGGTGGAGGAGGCCCGGCACGTCCGGTACGCCCGTGAGGAGCTGCGGCGTCAGATGGTGACCGCACCCAAGTGGTCCCAGGAGTTCACCCGGGTCACCTCGGGCGAGTTCGCCCGCGTCTTCTCGGTCGCCTTCGTCAACCCGGACGTCTACACCAACGTCGGCCTGGACAAGCGGGAGGCGATGGCGCAGGTGAAGGCGAGCGGGCACCGCCGGGAGGTCATGCAGTCGGGCGCGAAGCGGCTGACGGACTTCCTGGACGACATCGGGGTGCTGCGGGGTGTGGGGCGGCGCCTGTGGAGGTCGTCGGGCCTGCTGGCGTAGGCGCGGGGCCGTACCGGCATGCGGCCGCGCCGCGTGGGCGCGGGTGACCCGTCGCCGGCCTCGGCGGCCCCGCGTCCGCTTCACGCGCGAGGTGGAGGCTGCCCGCGCGGTCTCCGGCTTCTACACCGCGGCCGTGGTCGACGCCGACCCGCGCGCCGC
>NZ_JBEYXJ010000060.1:0-50381 GCF_040645015.1 Streptomyces sp. NPDC046881
TCGGTCGTCCTGTCCGGCGACGAGTCGGCCGTGCTGGCGGTGGCGGAGAAGCTGCGCGAGCAGGGCCGCCGGGTCAAGCGGCTCACCGTCTCCCATGCCTTCCACTCGGCGTTGATGGAGCCGATGCTCACGGACTTCGCCTCAGCCCTGGACGGGCTGACGTGGAACGAGCCCGTCATCCCCGTCGTATCGAACGTCACCGGAAAGACCGCCGAGCCGGGCCAGTTGACGGACCCGGCCTACTGGGTCGACCACGTCCGCCGCCCCGTCCGCTTCGCCGACGGAATCGCCGCCTCCGGCGGCTCGGTGTTCCTGGAACTCGGCCCGGGCGGTGCGCTGACCGGCGCGATCACGGAATCGGTGGACGCCGTCAGCGTCCCGGCCCTGCGTGACGAGCGAGGCGAGGCCCAGACCCTCCTCGCGGCCGTGGCCCACCTCTTCGTCCGCGGCTCGAAGGTGAACTGGGCGGCGGTCCTCCCCGAGGGCGCCACCGGAACTCACCTGGACCTGCCGACGTACGCCTTCGACCACCAGCAGTACTGGCTCCCGGCCCCTCGTCCCCTCCTGGACGCCACCGCCCTCGGGCAGGGTGCGGCGGACCACCCGCTGCTGGGCGCGGTGGTGCAGCTGCCGCAGTCCGACGGGCTGGTGTTCACCTCCCGGCTGTCGCTGCGCACGCACCCCTGGCTGGCGGACCACGCCATCGGGGGAGTGGTGCTGGTGCCCGGCACCGGGCTGGTCGAACTCGCCGTACGGGCCGGTGACGAGGTCGGCTGCGGAGTGCTGGACGAACTCGTCATCGAGGCGCCGCTGGTCGTCCCGGAGCAGGGTGCCGTACGGGTCCAGGTCGCCGTCGGCGGGCCGGACGAGACCGGCGCCCGCAGCGTGGAGGTGTACTCCACGCGCCAGGACGTCGGCACGGAGAGCGGTCCGGACGCCTGGACCCGGCACGCCAGCGGCACGCTCAGCACCGACATCGCCGCCACCGGCACCTTCGACTTCACCGCCTGGCCGCCGCCCGGGGCCCAACAGGTCGACATCTCCGGCGGCTACGAGAAGCTGACGCACGCGGGATACGGGTACGGCCCGGCGTTCCAGTGCGTGCGGAAGGTGTGGCGGCGCGACGGCGAGCTGTTCGCGGAGGTCGTCGTCCCGCAGGAGCAGCGGGAGAACGCCGCCGGGTTCGGCATCCACCCGGCGCTGCTCGACGCCGCGCTGCACGCGAGCATCCTGGACGCGGCCGCCGGGGTGAGCGACGGTGCCGTGGCGGAGGAGGAGGCGGTCGTACGGCTGCCGTTCGCCTGGAACGGGCTGACGCTGCACGCCTCCGGGGCCGCGTCGATCCGGGTCCGGCTGCTGCGGCCCGACCCGGACACGCTGTCGCTCGAGGCCGCGGACGACGCCGGTGACCTGGTGCTGACGCTGGACTCGCTGGTCTCGCGGGCCGTCTCCGGCGAGCAGCTCGAAGCGGCGGCCGGTGCGCCCGGCACCGACGCGCTGTTCCAGGTGGAGTGGAGCGAACTGCCGTCGGTGGCCGGCACCGGTGAGCTGCCGGCGGCGACGGTGGTCGAGGCCCGCAGCGGCGCCGGTGACCCGCCCGTGGCGGTGGTGGGGCGGGTGCTGGCGGCCGTGCAGGCGTGGCTGGCGGACGAGTCCGCCGGGGACGGGCGGCTGGTCGTGGTGACCCGGGGCGCGGTGCCGGCCGGTGGCGACCAGGCGGTCACCGACCCCGGCGGGGCGGCCGTCTGGGGTCTCGTGCGTGCCGCGCAGGCGGAGAACCCCGGCCGGATCGTCCTCGTCGACACCGACACCGACACCGACGATCCGGACCTCGGTCCCGCGCTCGCGACCGGCGAGCCGCAGCTGGCGGTGCGGGGGTCGGCGCTGTACGTGCCGCGGCTGGCCCGTGCGGTCGGTGCGGGGGAGCGGGGGCTGGACCCGGAGGGCACGGTGCTGATCACCGGTGGTACCGGTTCGCTGGCCGGTCTGCTGGCCCGGCACCTGGTGACCCGGCACGGCATCCGGCACCTCGTCCTGGTGAGCCGCAGCGGCCTGGCGGCCGAGGGGGCGCCGGAGCTGGTGGCGGAGCTGGAGGCGCTGGGCGCCGAGTCGGTCGCGGTGCCCGCCTGTGACGTGACCGACCGGGCCGCGGTGGCCGCGTTGCTGACCGGGCTGACCGGGAGCGGGGCCCGGCTGACCGCCGTCGTCCACGCGGCCGGTGTCTTCGACGCCGGTGTGGTCGGCGAGATCGACCCCGACCGGTTGGAGCGGGTGTTCGCGCCCAAGGTGACCGCTGTCGAGCACCTGGACGAGCTGACCCGTGAACTCGCCCCCGATCTGGACGCGTTCGTCACCTACTCGTCGGTGTCCGGTGTGTTCCTCGGTGCGGGCACCGGGAGTTACGGTGCCGCGAACGCCTGCATGGACGGGCTGATGGCACGGCGCCGGGCCGCCGGGTTCCCGGCGCAGTCCCTTGCTTGGGGCCTGTGGGAGCAGACCGGAGGGATGGGCGCCGGCCTGGACGACCTGTCCCGCAGCCGGATGAACCGCCGGGGCGGCGTGCTCGCGCTCGGGCCCGAGGAGGGCATGGAGCTGTTCGACGCCGCCCTGGGCAGCGACCGGACCCTGCTGGTGCCGGTGAAACTGGACCTGCGGGGGCTGCGCGCCGACGCGAGCGCCGGGGCCACCGTGCCGCCGCTGCTGCGCGGACTGGTCCGGGCGGGCCGGCGGGCCGCGCGCGGGACCGGACGCGAGGGCCGGGACGGGCTGGCCGGACGGCTGGCCGGGCTGGCGCCCGCCGAGCGGGAGGCGCTGCTGCTCGACCTGGTCCGCACCCATGTCGCAGGCGTCCTCGGGCACGCCGGGCCGGAGCGGGTCAGGGCCGAGACGGCGTTCAAGGACGCCGGGTTCGACTCCCTCACCTCCGTCGAGCTGCGCAACCAGCTGCGCGAGGCCACCGGCCTCAACCTGCCCGCCACCGCCGTCTTCGACTACCCGACCCCGCTCGCCCTCGCCCGGCACCTGCACGAGGAGTTCCAGGGCGTCACCCCGGCCGCGGCCGCCTCGCCGGCCGTGGCACACGACCCGGACGAGCCGGTCGCCGTGGTCGGCATGGCCTGCCGGCTGCCCGGCGGGGTCGCCGGCCCCGAGGACCTGTGGCGCCTGGTCCGCGAGGGCCGCGACGGCGTCACCGGCTTCCCCACCGACCGCGGCTGGGACCTCGACACGGTCTTCGACGCCGACCCCGAACACGCCGGCACCTCCTACGTCGGCCAGGGCGGATTCCTGCACGAGGCACCGCTGTTCGACCCGCTGTTCTTCGGGATCTCCCCGCGCGAGGCGGTGGCCATGGACCCGCAGCAGCGGCTGCTGCTGGAGACGTCCTGGGAGGCGCTGGAGCGGGCCGGCATCGACCCGCTGGCGCTGAAGGGCACCGACGTCGGCGTGTTCAGCGGCATCATGGGCGTCGACTACTACTCCGGCGGTGACGTGCCGGAGGAGGTCGGCGGCTTCGCCCTGACCGGCGCCGGGGCCAGCGTGGCCTCCGGCCGGGTGTCGTACGTGTTCGGCTTCGAGGGCCCCGCGGTGACCGTCGACACCGCCTGCTCCTCCTCGCTGGTCGCCCTGCACCTGGCCGCGCAGGCCCTGCGCAACGGCGAGTGCTCCCTGGCCCTGGCCGGCGGCTCCACCGTGATGGCCGGGCCCGGCATGTTCATGGAATTCTCCCGGCAGCGGGCGCTCGCCACGGACGGGCGGTGCAAGTCCTACGCCGACGCCGCCGACGGCACCGGCTGGGCCGAGGGCGCAGGTGTGGTCGTACTGGAACGGCTGTCGGAGGCGCGGCGCAACGGGCACCCGGTGCTCGCCGTGATCCGCGGCAGCGCCGTCAACCAGGACGGCGCCTCCAACGGGCTCACCGCCCCCAACGGGCCCTCGCAGCAGCGGGTGATCCGCAAGGCGCTGGCGAACGCCGGGCTGACCCCGGCGGACGTCGACCTGGTGGAGGGCCACGGCACGGGCACCGTCCTCGGCGACCCGATCGAGGCGCAGGCCCTGCTGGCGACCTACGGGCGGGACCGGGACCCGGAACAGCCGCTGTGGCTCGGCTCGCTGAAGTCGAACATCGGGCACGCGCAGGCCGCCGCCGGAGTCGCCGGCGTGATCAAGGCCGTACAGGCGCTGCGGCACCGGGAGATGCCCGCCACGCTGCACGTCGACGCGCCCTCCTCCCAGGTCGACTGGTCGGCCGGTGCCGTGCGCCTGCTCACCGAGGCCCGGGCGTGGGCCGACCCGGGACGGCCGCGCCGGGCCGCGGTGTCCTCGTTCGGGCTGAGCGGCACCAACGCGCACGTCATCCTGGAGGAGGCCGCGCAGGAGCCGGCGCAGCCGCCCGCGCCGGAGCCGGCGGATCCGGCCGGTGCCGTACCGCTCGTGGTGTCGGCCCGCGGCACCACGGCGCTCGCCGGGCAGGCCGCGCGGCTCGCCGCGTTCCTCGACTCCACCGGGGCCACGCCCGCCGACGTCGCGGCCGCGCTGGTGAGCCGGCGGGCCGTCCTGCCGGAGCGCGCCGTCGTCGTGGCCGGCACGCGTGCGCAGGCCCTCGCCGGACTGGGCGCGCTGGCCCGCGGCGAGAGCAGCCCCGACGTGGTGACCGGAAGCCCCGCCCCGGCCGGCGCCGGCAAGGTCGTCTTCGTCTTCCCCGGCCAGGGCAGCCAGTGGGCCGGCATGGGCCGCGAACTCCTCGACACCAACCCGGAGTTCGCCGAGCGGATCGCCGAGTGCGCCCGGGCGCTGGAACCCTGGGTCGACTGGAAGCTGGAGGACGTGCTGCGCGGCGAGGCACCGGCCGACCTGCTGCGGCGCACCGACGTCGGGCAGCCGGCGGGCTTCGCCGTGATGATCGGCCTCGCGGCCGTGTGGGCCGCGGCCGGGGTCGTACCGGACGCGGTGGT
Organism: Streptomyces sp. NPDC046881; assembly: GCF_040645015.1. NCBI lineage: Bacteria > Bacillati > Actinomycetota > Actinomycetes > Kitasatosporales > Streptomycetaceae > Streptomyces > Streptomyces sp. NPDC046881. The sequence goes on from NZ_JBEYXJ010000060.1 coordinate 4,953, forward strand.
GGGCCACTCGCAGGGTGAGATCGCCGCGGCCTGCGTCGCCGGAGCGCTGCCGCTCGACGAGGCGGCCCGGCTCGTGGCGCTGCGCTCCCAGGTGATCGCCGAGCGGCTGTCCGGGCACGGCGGCATGATCGCCGTTGCCCTGCCCGAGGCCGAGGCGGCCGCCGCCGTCGAACCCTGGGCGGGCCGCGTGCAGGTGTCCGCGGTCAACGGCCCCTCCTCGGTCGTGGTGGCCGGGGACGCCGACGTCCTGGACGAGGTCGTCGAGACGCTGTCGGCCCGGGGCGTCCGGGCCCGGCGGATCGCGTCCGACTTCGCCTCGCACACCTCGCACGTGGAGGCGGTGCGCGAACCCCTCGCCAAGGCGTTCGCCGACGTCCGCGGCCAGGCCCCCGTCATCCCCTTCCACTCCACCGTCACCGGCGAGCGCGTCACCGAGGCCGGCGCCCTCGACGCCGACTACTGGTACCGGAACATGCGCCGGCAGGTGCGCTTCGGCCCCGTCGTCGCCGACCTGCTGGCCACCGGGCACACCGTGTTCGTGGAGGTCGGCGCCCACCCGGTGCTGGCCCCGGCGGTCAGCGAGACCGCCGACGGCGCCGACGTGCTGGTGACCGGCACCCTGCGCCGCGACGACGGCGGCCCCGCGCGGCTGCTGGCCTCCCTGGCCGCGCTGTTCGTGAAGGGCGTGCCCGTGGACTGGACGGGTGTCCTGCCGGCCGCCGCCCGCCCCGTGGACCTGCCCACCTACGCCTTCGACCACCAGCACTACTGGCTGCCCGCCCCCGCCGCCGGGGGCGACGCCGCCTCGCTGGGACTGGCCGGCGCCGACCACCCCCTCGTCGGCGCGGTGGTCGAGGTGCCCGACACCGGCGGCGTGCTGTGCACCGCCCGGCTGTCGCTGCGCACCCACCCCTGGCTCGCCGACCACGCCGTGGGCGACGTCGTCCTGCTGCCCGGCACCGGCCTGGTGGAACTCGCCGTCCGCGCGGGCGACGAGGCGGGCTGCGCCACCCTGGACGAACTCGTCATCGAAGCCCCGCTGATCCTGCCCGCACAGGGCGGTGTACGCGTCCAGGTCGGTGTCTCCGGCCCCGACGAGCAGGGCGCCCGTACCGTCACCATCCACTCCGCGCGCGACGGCGCGGCCGGCGCCGACGGCTGGACCCGGCACGCCACCGGCGTCCTCACCCCGGCCCCCCGCACCCGCCCCGCCGCCCACCCCGACCTCACCGCCTGGCCGCCGCCCGGCGCCGAACGCGTCGAGGTGACCCCGGAGGACTTCTACGCCGGACTGCGCGACCACGACTACCGCTACGGCCCCGTCTTCCGCGGCCTGCGCGCGGTGTGGCGGCGCGGCGAGGAACTCTTCGCCGAGATCGCCCTGCCCGAGGAGCAGCACGCGGCCGCGACGGAGTTCGGACTCCACCCGGCCCTGCTCGACGCCGCCCTGCACACCAAGGCGTTCCTCAGCAGCGGCGAGCACCGCACGATGCTGCCCTTCGCCTGGAACGGGCTCACCCTGCACGCCTCCGGAGCCGCCGCCCTGCGGATCCGGGTCACCCGGCCCGCCCCGGACGCGCTCGCCCTGGACGCCGCCGACGAGACCGGCAGCCCCGTCCTGAGCGCGGACTCGCTGGTGTTCCGGCCGGTCGCCCCCGAGCAGCTGCGCACCACGGGCGGCGCCGACATGCTCTTCGGCGTCGACTGGCTCCCGCTGCCCCGGCCCGCGGACCCGGAGACACCGTCCTGGCTCCGGCTGGCCACCGCGGAGGAGGTGGCGACGCTCGCCGAGGACACCCCGGACGGCGCCGGACTGCCCCGCGCCGTCGTCCTGGAGGCCGTGACGGCCGGCCCGGACGACACCCCGCTGGCCGTGACCGACCGCACCCTGGAGGTCGTCCAGACCTGGCTCGCCGGCGGCGGCCTGGAGGACAGCCGGCTGGTCGTGCTCACCCGGGGCGCGGTGCCCGCGGGCGGCGACCAGGCGGTCACCGACCCGGGCGGCGCGGCCGTCTGGGGGCTGATCCGCGCCGCACAGGCCGAGAACCCCGACCAGATCGTCCTGCTCGACACCGACGACGAACCCACGGATCTCGGGTCGTTGCTCGGTGCGGCCCTGGCGACCGGTGAGCCCCAGCTGGCGGCGCGGGGGTCGGCGCTGTACGTGCCGCGGCTGGCCCGTGCGGTCGGTGCGGGGGAGCGGGGGCCGGACCCGGAGGGCACGGTGCTGATCACCGGTGGTACCGGTTCGCTGGCCGGTCTGCTGGCCCGGCACCTGGTGACCCGGCACGGCATCCGGCACCTCGTCCTGGTCAGCCGCAGCGGCCTGGCGGCCGAGGGGGCGCCGGAGCTGGTGGCGGAGCTGGAGGCGCTGGGCGCCGAGTCGGTCGCGGTGCCCGCGTGCGACACGACCGACCGGGACGCGGTCGCCGCGCTGCTCACCGGACTGACCGGGAGCGGCCCCCGCCTCACCGCCGTCGTCCACGCGGCCGGCCTGTACGACGCGGGCGTGGTCGGCGAGATCGAACCCGACCGGCTGGAGCGGGTGTTCGCGCCCAAGGTGACCGCTGTCGAGCACCTGGACGAGCTGACCCGTGAACTCGCCCCCGATCTGGACGCGTTCCTCGCCTACTCGTCGGTGTCCGGTGTGTTCCTCGGTGCGGGCACCGGGAGTTACGGTGCCGCGAACGCCTGCATGGACGGGCTGCTGGCGCGCCGCCGGGCCGCCGGGTTCCCGGCGCAGTCGCTCGCCTGGGGCCTGTGGGAGCAGACCACCGGCATGGCGGCCCGCACCGACGAACTCACCCGCGGCCGGCTCAGCCGCCGCGGCGGCGTCCTCGCCCTCACACCCGAGGAGGGCATGCAGCTCTTCGACGCGGCGCTGCGCAGCGACCGGACCCTGCTCGTGCCGGCCAAGCTCGACCTGCGCGGGCTGCGCGCCGACGCGAGCGCCGGGGCCACCGTGCCGCCGCTGCTGCGCGGACTGGTCCGCGCGGGCCGGCAGTCGGCGCGCGCCGCCGTCACCGGGGACGAGCGGCGCCGGCTCGCCGAACGCCTCGCCGGGCTGCCGGCCGGGGAGCGGGCCGAGGCCCTGCTGGACCTGGTGCGCACCCAGATCGCCGTCGTCCTCGGCTACACCGACGGCCACCAGGTCGACCCCGACCAGGGCCTGTTCGAGATCGGCTTCGACTCGCTGACCGCGCTGGAACTGCGCAACCGGCTCGGCGAACTGATCGGCGCCAAGCTCGGCGCGGGCCTCGTCTTCGACCATCCGACGCCCACGCTGATCGTCGCCCACCTGACCGAGCGCCTGTACGGCGAGGACGCGACCGGGCCCGTGGCCCTGTCCGTCTGAGGCGTCCACGCACCCCACCACCCCCGAAGGGAGCAGCTGACCGCATGTTCGACGTGGATGCCTACCTCCGCCGCATCGGCTGGACGGCAGGGCCGCCGAGGCCCGACCTCGACACCCTGCGCACGCTGCACAAGCAGCACCTGACGACCCTGCCGTACAACGTCGCCGGGCAGGGCTTCGCCGACGGCGTCCACCTCGTGGACATCGACGAGGACGAGGTGTTCCGCACCGGGATCATGGAGGGCCGGGGCGGCACCTGCTTCCAGCTCAACCGGCTCTTCTTCCGCCTCCTGTCCGCACTGGGCTACGAGGTCTCCCTGCTGGCGGCGAGCACCGCCGAGGGCCGGGAGAACTTCGGCACCGAGATCGAGCACATGTTCATCCGGGCCGTCCTCGACGGCGAGGAGTGGCTCGTCGACGTCGGCTACCCGGGACCGTCGTACCTCGAACCGCTGCACGTCGGCGACGAGGTGCAGAGCCAGTACGGCTGCCAGTACCGGCTCGTCCGCGGCGACGACGGCGCCATCGCCCTGCAACGGCGCGGACGCGTCACCCGGTGGGGCACCGTCTACACGTTCCGGCTGCAGGCCCGCCAGTGGCACGACTGGAAGGAACTGGAGGACCGGGCCCGCGCCCACCACGCCACCGCCACCGAGGACGACGGCCAGGGCACCCTGTGCGGCCGGACGTTCGACAACGGCCAGGCCGTGCTCAAGGGCCGCCGCTACCTGGTCGTCCGCGACGGCCGCGAACGCGTCCGCACCGTCGTGGACGACGCCGAACACCGAAGGCTCGTCACCGCCCTCCTCACCGGCGACCTCGACTCCGCCGACCTCGCGTGACCGGCCGGCAGACCAACCGAACCGACAACACCAGCACACGACCGGAAGGACATTCCATGAGCAGCAACACGGCCGACGTCGTCGTCATCGGTGGGGGACCGTCCGGCGCGGTGACCGCCTACACGCTGGCCAAGGAAGGGCACTCCGTGGTCATCCTGGAGCGCGAGGAGAACCCGCGCTTCCACATCGGCGAGTCCCTCCTGCCGTACATGATGGGCCTGTTCGACCGGATCGGTATCCGGGAAGCGGTGGAGAGCGGGGGCTACGTCCCGAAGTTCGGCGGCGAGTTCATCGACCCGACCGAGACCAAGTTCTTCTCCGGCGTCTTCCGCGCCGACTTCGCCAAGCAGGGCGAGGGCCGCTACGACCGGGCCTTCCAGGTCCAGCGCGCCAGGTTCGACCGCATGCTCGTCGAGGAGGCCGGCAAGGCGGGCGCCGAGGTGCACTTCGGCGCCGTCGTCGGCGACCTGCTGATGGAGGGCGACCGCATGGTCGGCGTCCGCTACACCAAGGGCGGCGAGGAGCACGAGGTCCGCGCGCAGTACGTGGTCGACGCCAGCGGGCGCGCCGGGCGCATCGCCCACAAGTTCGGGCTGCGCAAGACGCTGGAGAAGCTCCGCATGGTCGCGGTGTTCCGGCACTACGACGGCCTGGACGAGCAGCACAACCTCGGCGTCGAGGGCGACATCCAGGTCGGCGCGCACGCCGACGGCTGGGTCTGGGCCATCCCGCTGTCCAAGGACGTCATCAGCGTCGGCACCGTCATGCCCCGCGACGTCTTCCGCGCCTCCACCCCGGAGCAGGTCTTCGAGGAGCACCTCGCCCGGGTGCCGCGGATCACCTCCCGGCTGACCGGCACCCGCCCGATCATGGACCTCAAGGTCGAGACCGACTACTGCTACCACGCCGACACCGTCACCGGCCCCGGCTGGGTCATGGTCGGCGACGCCGGCTGCTTCGGCGACCCCATGTTCTCCGGCGGTGTGCTCGTCGCCTCGGCCACCGCGGTCCGCGCCGCCGAGAACCTGAGCCGGGCCCTGAAGAACCCGCAGGACGCCGACCGGCTCATCGCGGAGTACGAGAACTTCTTCAAGACCGGCTACGACACCTACATCCGGCTCATCCACGCCTTCTACGACGGTGAACTGGTCGCGGTCGCCGCCGACGCCGGCCGCACCACCGACCGCGACACGCTGGAGCGCTACCTGATCCGGCTGATCGGCGGCGACTTCTGGAGCGAGCACAACGCGGTCGCCCAGGAGATGCGCCGGCGCACCGAGTGGGACACCTTCGAGCCGTTCCAGCGGGTCTTCGGCTGCCCGTCCTACCCGCACCTGGACGAGCAGGACCGCAAGGAGCGCGCCGAGTCCCGCGTCCGCCGGGTGACCGCCGGCCAGTAGCCCCACGGTGCCCTCCGGGGCCCCCGTCCGTCACGGAGACCCGGCCGCGGTGTGCCGCCGCCGGCCGGGCTCCGGGCGACCGACCGAGTCCGCGCGCTACGGAACAAGGTGAAGCGGAAGTGACAAGAACAGTCCCGGTGCGCTTCGGCGACCGGTCCTACGACGTGCTCATCGGCCCCGGAGTCCGCTCCGCCCTGCCCGGGATCATCGAACGCATCGGCGCCCGGCGCGTCGCCGTCGTCTCGGCCCGACCCGCCGAGTGGGTGCCCGACACCGGCGCGGAGACCCTGTTGCTGTCCGCCCGGGACGGTGAACCGGACAAGAACCTCGCCACGGTGGAGGCCCTGTGCGCCGCGTTCGTGCGGTTCGGGCTGACCCGCTCCGACGCCGTCGTCTCCGTCGGCGGCGGCACCACCACCGACGTCGTCGGCCTGGCCGCCGCGCTCTACCACCGCGGGGTGCCCGTCGTGCACCTGCCGACCACCCTGCTCGCCCAGGTCGACGCCAGCGTCGGCGGCAAGACCGCCGTCAACCTGCCCGAGGGCAAGAACCTGGTCGGCGCCTACTGGCAGCCCGCCGCCGTGCTGTGCGACACCGACTACCTGTCCACCCTGCCGCCGCGCGAACTCCGCAACGGCCTCGGGGAGATCGCCCGCTGCCACTTCATCGGCGTCCCCGGTCTGCACGGACTTCCCCTCGCCGAACAGATCGCCGCCAGCGTCACGCTCAAGGCGGGCATCGTCTCCGCCGACGAACGCGACGCCGGCCCGCGGCACCTGCTCAACTACGGCCACACCCTCGGCCACGCCCTGGAGGCGGCCACCGGCTTCGCCCTCCGGCACGGCGAGGGCGTCGCCATCGGCACCGTCTTCGCGGGCCTGCTCGCCGGCACCCTCGGCCGCATCCCGCCCGAGCGGGTCGGCGAACACCGGGCGGTGGTCGCCTCCTACGGCCTGCCCACCGCCCTGCCCGACGACACCGACCCAGGCACGCTCCTCGCGCTGATGCGCCGTGACAAGAAGGCCCGCTCCGGCCTCACCTTCGTCCTGGACGGCCCGGCGGGCGCCGAACTCGTCGCCGACGTGCCCGAACAAGCGGTGGCCGACGCCCTGGCCCGGATGGAGCGCGCCCCTCTCGACCGACTGGTCGCCGGTGCCCCGGCCGGGGTCGCGGGAACGGAGGCGGCGGTGACATGACGTACTTCCCACGGTGGCCGCCCGGCACCCCCGGGCGGATCCGGCGGCGGGCGGTCGAGCGCATCCTCGCCGACCGGCTCGAAGCGGCCCTGGCCAGGCCCGCCGCACAACAGCCCGGCTGGCCGGACCCGGACCGGGCCCGCGCCGTGGTCCGCCGGCTCACCGCCGGCGAACCCCTCGTCACCCCCGCCGAGACCCGGCGGCTGCTCGACCGGCTCGGCGCCGTCGCCCGCGGCGAGGCCCTGCTGCTCCAGTCCGGCGACTGCGCGGAGACCTTCGCCGAGTCCACCGAGCCCCACCTGCGGGCCAACCTCGGCCTGCTCAGGCGGATGGCGCTGGTCCTCACCCACGGCGCCGGCCTGCCCGTGGTCACGGTCGCCCGCGCCGCCGGACAGTACGCCAAGCCCCGCTCCGCGGCCGTCGGCGCCGACGGACTGCCCGTGTACCGGGGCGACATCGTCAACTCCGGCGAGGCCACCCCCGCCGCCCGCACCCCCGACCCCGAACGCATGGCCCGGGCGCACGCCCACGCCCGCGAGGCGATGACCGTCGTACGACGGCTCTCCCGCGGCGACCTCGCCGACGCGCACGCCCTGCACGAGGAGAACCGGCACTTCGTCAGCACCGCGCCCGGCGGCCGCCCGCACACGGCACGGGCCGCGGAGATCGGCCGCGGGCTGCGCTTCATGACCGGCATCGGCGCCCCCGCCCCCCGGCTCGGCGAGATCTGGACCAGCCACGAGGCCCTGCTGCTCGACTACGAACGTACCCAGCTGTGGGTGGACACCGAGGGCCCCGAACCCCGGCTGTCCAGCGGCCTCGCCCACTTCCTGTGGATCGGGGAGCGCACCCGGCACCCCGACGGCGCGCACATCGCCTTCGCCGAACTGCTGGCCAACCCCATCGGCGTGAAGATCGGCCCCGGCACGACCCCGGAGCAGGCCGTGGAGTACGTCCGCCGGCTCGACCCGCACGGGGTGCCCGGCCGGCTCACCCTGATCAGCAGGATGGGACACGACCGGGTCCGCGAGGTGCTCCCGCCGATCGTGGAGAAGGTCACCGCCTCCGGCCGCCAGGTGATCTGGCAGTGCGACCCCATGCACGGCAACTCCCGCACCACCGCCGCCGGTTACAAGACGCGGCGCTACGACCACATCCTCGACGAGATCACCGGCTTCCTGGAGGTGCACCGGGCGCTCGGCACCCATCCCGGCGGCCTGCACCTGGAGGCCACCGGCGAGGACGTCACCGAGTGCACCGGCGGCGCCCGCGGCCTCGCCGACGAGGACCTGCCCGCCCGCTACCGCACCGCCTGCGACCCTCGCCTCAACGCCGAACAGTCCATGGAACTCGCCTTCGCGGTCGCCGAGTTGTTCGCGGCCCAGGCGGCGCGCAGCACGGAGGCACGACGATGACCGACACCCCCCGGCAGACCCTGGTCAGCGGAACCACCCGGCTCTACGCCGTCCTCGGCGACCCGGTCGGCCAGGTCCAGTCGCCCGGACTGCTCAACCCGCTCTTCGCACGCCTCGGCATCGACGCCGTGCTCGTCCCCGTGCACGTCGGCCCCGCCGACCTGGAGACGGTCGTGCGGGGACTCCAGCGTGTCGGCAACCTCGACGGCCTGTTCGTCACCGTCCCGCACAAGCCGGCCGCCGCCCTGCTGGCCGACCGGCGCAGCCGCACCGTCGAGATCACCGGCAGCGCCAACGCGCTGCGCCGCGAACCCGACGGCGCCTGGCTCGCCGAGAACTTCGACGGCTCCGGCTTCGTGGCCGGCCTGGGCCAGGCCGGCCACCGGCCCAAGGGCGCCCGGGTGGCCCTGGCCGGCGCGGGCGGCGCCGGCAGCGCCATCGCGGCCGCCCTGCTCGACGCCGGCGTGGACCGGCTGACCATCACCGACCCCGACACCCCCAAGCTGACCACGCTCGTCGGCCGGCTCGCCGCCCACTGGCCCGGCCGCGTCCGGGCCGCCGACACACCACCCCTGGCCGACAGCGACATCGCCGTCAACGCCACCCCGCTCGGCCTGCGCCCCGACGACCCGCTGCCCTTCGCCCCGCAGGCGCTGCCGCCGGGCGCGGTCGTCGCCGACATCATCATGAAACCCCGCGACACCCGGCTGCTGCGCGAGGCCGCCGCCAGCGGACTCGCCGTGCACCACGGAAGCCACATGCTCACCGGACAGATCGACTCCTACCGTGCCTTCTTCGGACTGCACACGACCTAGCCAACCCCGCCACCGGCCGACTACCAGACCGAGGGATGGGAGGCCCGGCACGCCGCGCCCTAGCCTGAGGACGGCCAGCACTGCGCGAACCGTCCGGACCGGCTCTGTCGCCCCCCCTCTTCGCCTCGCCCGCTCACTCCCGCCCAGCCCGTTCCCGACGGAGATTTGGAGAACCATGAACGCGCGACCGGCACCGGAATTCCCGAAGTGGCCGCAGTACGACGACGACGAGCGGACCGGACTGATCCGGGCCCTGGAACAGGGCCAGTGGTGGCGCATGGGCGGGGAGGAAGTCGACTCCTTCGAGCGTGAGTTCGCCGACTTCCACGGCGCCCCGCACGCCCTCGCCGTCACCAACGGCACCCACGCCCTCGAACTCGCCCTCCAGGTCATGGGCGTCGGCCCGGGCACCGAGGTGATCGTGCCGGCCTTCACCTTCATCTCCTCGTCCCAGGCCGCCCAGCGCATCGGCGCGGTCGCCGTCCCCGTCGACGTCGACCCGGACACCTACAACATCGACGTCGCCGCGGCGGCCGCCGCCGTCACCCCGCGCACCCGGGCGATCATGCCCGTGCACATGGCCGGCCTGATGGCCGACATGGACGCCCTCGGCAAGCTCTCCGCCGACACCGGCGTCCCGATCCTCCAGGACGCGGCCCACGCCCAGGGCGCCCGCTGGCAGGGCAAGCGGGTCGGCGAACTCGGCTCGGTCGCCGCGTTCTCCTTCCAGAACGGCAAGCTGATGACCGCCGGCGAGGGCGGCGCCGTGATCTTCCCCGACAGCGACCTGTACGAGTCGGCTTTCCTGCGGCACAGCTGCGGCCGGCCCCGCACCGACCGGCACTACAAGCACCAGGTCGCCGGCACCAACATGCGGCTCAACGAGTTCTCCGCCGCCGTGCTGCGCGCCCAGCTGCGCCGCCTGCCCGCCCAGACCGCCCTGCGCGACCAGCGGTGGGCACTGCTGTCCCGGCTGCTCGGCGCCGTCGACGGCGTCGTACCGCAGGGCGGTGACGTCCGCGCCGACCAGAACACCCACTACATGGCGATGTTCCGGCTCCCGGGCATCGCCGAGGCGGACCGCAACGCCCTCGTCGACCGGCTGGTCGCCGCCGGGCTGCCCGCCTTCGCCGGGTTCCGCGCCGTCTACCGCACCGACGCCTTCTGGGAGGTCGGCGCCCCCGACGAGACCGTGGAACAGGTCGCCGAGCGCTGCCCGAACACCGAGGCCATCAGCGGCGACTGCGTCTGGCTGCACCACCGGGTGCTCCTGGCCGCCGAGCGGGACCTGGAGCTGACGGCCGAGATCATCGCGGACGCAGTGGCCGCCGTATGAGCGTGCGGGCCGCCGTGGTGGGGCTCGGCTGGGCGGGGCGGGAGCTGTGGCTGCCCCGGCTGCGGTCCCACCCGGACTTCGACCTGGTCGCCGTCGTCGACCCCGACCCCGCCGCGCGGGCGGCCGTCGGCGCGGCGACGGGCACCCCCGCCCACGCCGCACCGGACGCGCTCGACGCCCGGTCGGTGGACCTCGCCGTCGTCGCCGTACCCAACCACCTGCACACCACGGTCGCCGCCGGCCTGCTCGGCCGGGGCGTGTCCGTCTTCCTGGAGAAGCCGGTGTGCCTGTCCGGCGCGGAGGCCGACACCCTGGCCGAGGCCGAACGCGACGGCGGTGTGCTGCTGGCCGGCAGCGCCGCCCGGCACCGCGCCGACGTCCGCGAACTCGCCGCACTGCTGCCCGAGCTGGGCAGGGTGCGGCACGTCGACCTGGCCTGGGTACGGGCCCGCGGGGTGCCCCGGGCGGGCGGCTGGTTCACCCGGCGCAGCGAGGCCGGCGGCGGCGCCCTGGTCGACCTCGGCTGGCACCTCGTGGACACCCTGACCGCGCTGCTCGGACCGTCCCCGGTCCGCCAGGCCGTCGGCGCGACCTCGGACGACTTCCTCAACACCGGTGCCTGGTCGGCCGCCTGGCGCCGCGAGCAGCCGGCCGCCGCCCCCACCGGGGACGTCGAGGACACCGCCCGCGGGTTCCTGCTCCGCGAGGACGGCGTCTCCGTCTCCCTGCGGGCCAGTTGGGCGTCGCACGAGGCGACGGACCTCTCCCTGATCCGGATCGAGGGCAGCACCGGCACCGCCGAACTGCGCTGCACCTTCGGCTTCAGCCCCAACCGGCAACCGGAGTCCGTGCTCACCCTCACCCGCGAGGGCACCACCCGCCGGTTGCCGGTGCCCGCCGAACCCGTCGGCGCGGAGTACGGCCGGCAGCTGGACGGCGTACCGGCCCTCCTCGCCGACCCCGCCGGCCGGGGCCGGGCCGTCGCCGAGGCGCGGACCACCGTACGGCTCATGGAGCGCCTCTACGCCTCCGCGCGGGCCGGCCGCGACGGGCCGAGCGAGCCCGTGTACCAGCAGACCACCAGCAGATGAGGACCCCATGACAGTCCACTCGACCGACCGGCCCCTCGTCCCGGCCGGCCTCCTGACGACACCCCGGCGGGCGGTCGTCTTCGACCTGGACGGGGTGATCGTCGACAGCTTCGCGGTCATGCGGGAGGCCTTCGCGGTCGCCTACGCGGAGGTCGTCGGCGACGGCCCGGCCCCGTTCGAGGAGTACGTGCGCCACCAGGGCCGCTACTTCCCCGACATCATGCGGATCATGGGGCTGCCGCCGGAGATGGAGGAACCCTTCGTCCGCGAGAGCTACCGGCTCGCCCACCGCGTGGAGGTCTTCGACGGCGTCCTCGAACTGCTGCTGACCCTGCGGGTGCGCGGCCTCCGGCTGGCCGTGGCCACCGGCAAGGCCGGCGACCGCGCCCGCTCGCTGCTCGACGGGCTCGGCCTGCTGCCGTTCTTCGCGCACGTCATCGGCTCCGACGAGGTGGCCCGGCCCAAGCCCGCGCCCGACATCGTGCGGCGCGCGCTGGAACTGCTGGACGTACCGCCCGAGCAGGCCATCATGGTCGGCGACGCCCCCACCGACCTGGCCAGTGCCCGGGACGCCGGTGTCGCCTCGGCCGCCGCGCTGTGGGTCGGCCCCGACGAGGAGGAACTGCTCGCCGCCGGCCCCGACGCGGTGCTGCGCCGCCCCGGCGACCTGCTCGCCCTGTGCCCCGCCGTACCGGGCGACTGAGCGTGCCCGCTCCCCGGGACCGGCAGCCCGGCGCCGCCTCGGCGCCGGGCTGTCTCGGCATCGACGTCGGCGGCACCAAGGTCGCCTTCCGCGCGGAGCGCGCCGACGGCCGGATCGAGGAGTCCTCCTTCACCTGGGGCCCGCACCGGGACGCCGACCGCGACCTGGCCGACCTGGCCACCCACCTGAAGGAGTTCCCCGGCGCGGCGGACGTACGGGCCGTCGGCGTGGCCATGCCGGCCACCGTCGGCCCCGACGAGCGGATCACCGCCTGGCCCAGCCGCCCCGCGTGGACCGGGCTCGCCCTGGGCCCCGCCCTGCGCGCGCTGTTCCCCGGGGCGAGGGTCGCCTGGGCCGACGACGGCGACCTCGGCGCCCTCGCCGAGGCGGACGCGGCGGACTGCCCGAACCTCCTCTACGTCGGCGTGGGCACCGGGATCGGCGGCGGACTCGTGCTGAACGGCGCCCTGTGCCCCGGTCCCGCCCGCGGCTCCTTCGAGATCGGCCACCTCGTCATCGACCGGGACGGCCCCGAGTGCGTCTGCGGCCGCCACGGCTGCCTCCAGGCGACCGCGTCCGGCCCGGCCACCCTGGCCCACGCCACCGCCCTGCGCGGCACGCCGGTCACCTTCGACGCACTCCGCCGCGGCCTGGGCGAGCAGCGGCCCTGGGCCGTCGCCGCACTGGACCGCACGGCCCGCGCCCTCGCCGCGGCCATCGCCGGCGTCGGGGAACTCGTCCACCCCGAACGCGCCGTCCTGGGCGGCGGCTTCGCCGGGGGGATCCCGGCCCTCCTGGACTGCGTCACGGCCCACCTGGCCGCACTGTCCCGCCCCGGCCACCCCACCCCCACCCCGACCCCGGCCCGCCTGGGAGGCCTGTCGTCCCTCCGCGGCGCGGTCCTGCTGGCCCGCCAGCTCTGACGGCCCGGAACCCCCCCACCCAGCGACCGACCCAACGCGTCTGCCGGGCCCGTCACCCGCGCCCCCTGTGGTCCGCCGCCCGCGTCTGCCGGGCCCGTCACTCGCGTCGGCCGGGTGGGCCGCCCGCGCCACCGCGCCCGGCACCCGTGTCTACCGGTCCGGCCGTCCGTGCCTGCCGCCACCCGGCAGCTCCGGCGCCCCACGTCGCTCATCCCGAGCGCGCCGCCCAGCGCAACCGGAGCGCCCGCCGGACCGAACCCGCGCCGCCCGCCGGACCGAACCCGCGCCGCCCGTCGGACCGAACCCGCGCCGCCCGTCGGACCGAACCCGCGCCGCCCGCCGGACCGAACCCGCGCCGCCCGCCGGACCGAACCCGCGCCGCCCGCCGGACCGAACCCGCGCCGCCCGCCCGACCGAACCCGCGCCGCCCGCCCGGCTCAGCCGACGCGGGCCGCGCCGGCCGGTGTCGTCGCCGTCACCTGGGTGCGCAGGTCGTCCACCAGGGCGTTCACGCCGGCCGGGTCGGCTGCCGCGCCGAAGACGTGGTAGTCGGGGCGTACCAGCAGGGCGGTCGCGCCGTAGCGGTCGAGGCAGGCGCGCAGCACGCCGTCGGCGTCGACCGCGTCGGTCGCCCCGGCCGTGCCGTCGTACGACGTGCCCGCCGGCCACAGGCGGACCAGCCCCGCGCCCACGTCCCGCAGGAAGGACAGCCGGTCCGGGCCGAGGGCCGGCTCCGCCTCGGACTTGGTGAACAGGACGAAGCCGCGGCCCACCGGGTCCTCCAGCGGCGCACCGGACGGTGTGAGCAGCCGGCCGTGCGGCAGGACCTCGCCCGCCGGCGGTACCCGGGTGTCCGCGTCGGTGCCCTCCGGGCGGTGCAGCAGGCCGCAGGTGACCGGCCGCGCCGGATCCGGCCGGCCCGGCCCCCGCCCGCGCCGGTTCGCCAGCACCGTCGCGTCCCGCTCCGCCGCGGCCGCCGGGTCCGTCACACAGATCAGCCGCCCCAGCTGCACCGACGCCAGGATCGACTCGCGGACCTGCGCCGTGCGCTCCTCGGTGTAACTGTCGAGCAGGGACTCCGGGGCGGTCCCGCGCAGCACCAGGTCCAGCCGCCACGCCAGGCCGGCCACGTCCCGGACCCCCGAGCACATGCCCTGCCCGGCGAACGGCGGCATCAGGTGGGCCGCGTCCCCGGCCAGCAGCACGTGCCCGGCCCGCCACTCGTCGGCCCACCGCGCCTGGAAGATGTACGTGGTGCTGCGCAGCAGCCGCGCGGTGTCCGGGGTGACGTCGAACGGCGCGAGCAGCCGCCACGCGGTCTCCTCCCGGTTCAGGTCGGCCGCCCGCTCGCCCGGCAGCCGCATGAACTCCCAGCGCCGGTGCCCCGGCCCGCTGCCGACCAGCGTGGTCGGCCGCGCCGGATCGCACAGCTGCACGTTGGTCGGTTCGAACGCGCGCGGTTCGCGCAGCTCCACGTCGCACAGCAGCCACTCGTAGGAGAACCCGAGGTCGGTGACGGACACGCCCATCCGGTCCCGTACGAAGCTGTTGGCGCCGTCGCAGCCCACCACCCACCGCGCCGTGAACGTCCCCGCCGACCCCTCGTCGTCCTCGGCGGTCACCGTCACCCCGTCCGGCCCGTCGGCGATGTCCACCACCCGGCGGTCCCGCAGCACCGTGATGTTCGGCAGCTGCGCGGCGCGGGCGGCGAGCACCTCCTCCAGCGCCGGCTGGTGCATGGTGTTGGCGTCGGGCCAGCCGTACGGCCCCTCGGTGGTGAACTCGATGTCCAGCAGGGTCCTGCCGTCCGCCGTACGCCACTGGTAGCCGGTGCCCGGCTCGGTGATCCGGCCCAGCTCCCCGCCGATGCCCGTACCGGCCAGCAGCCGGGCGGTCTCCCCGTCGAAACTGGTCGCCCGGGGCAGCGTGTACGGCCGCCGCCGGCGTTCGAGGACCGTCACCCGCCAGCCGCGCTGCGCCAGCAGCACGGACAGCACCGAGCCGACCGGCCCGTACCCGACGACGAGCACATCCGTCCCCGGCTCCGGCTGCGGTGAACTGCTGGACGTCTTCGGGTCGTCGGTGGGCACAACGGACATGGAAACCCCCTCGGTGCGGCCTGGCTGACGGGCCCTGCTCGGGTGACTGGTGGTGAGCGTACGGCCCGGCGACCGGCTGTGGCCGGGTTCCGCCCGCGGGCTATCAGGTTGAGGGATACCGGCCCCGCTCCGGCTCGGCCTACTCTGCCGAAGTCCCGTACCAGACGCTGATTCCCGATGTCCTCGACGTGAAAGAGAGCCCTTCGGCATGCCTGGAGCAACGGCACAGTTCGAGAAGTGGGTCAGCGTCTTCCGTCCCTCGCCGGACAGCGACGTACGGCTCGTCTGCCTGCCGCACGCCGGCGGCTCGGCGAGCTTCTTCTTCCCGGTCGCCACGGCCCTCGCGCCCGCGGTGGAGGTCCTGGCCGTCCAGTACCCGGGCCGGCAGACGCGCCGGCAGGAACCCGGCATCGACAACATTCCCGACTACGCCGACCAGATCTTCGCGGCCCTGCGCCACCTGGACGACCGGCCGCTCGCCCTGTTCGGGCACAGCATGGGCGCCGTCCTCGCCTACGAGGTGGCCCTGCGCATGCGGGAAGCCGGACTGCCGTCCCCGGTACGGCTGTTCGCCTCCGGCCGGCGCGCCCCCTCCCGGTACCGCGACGAGCGCGTGCACGACGCGACCGACGAGGGGCTGCTGGCCGAGCTGCGCACCCTGAGCGGCCCCAACCAGGCGGTCCTGGCCGACCCGGAGGTGCTGGCGATGTTCCTGCCGGCGATCCGCAGCGACTACACCGCCATCGAGAGCTACCGGCACGACCCCGGCCGGCTGCTGGACTGCCCGCTGACCGTCCTCACCGGCGACGCCGACCCCCGGACCAGCCTCGACGAGGCGCGCGCCTGGGAGGAGCACACCACCGGCCCGACCGACGTACAGGTCTTCACCGGCGGTCACTTCTTCCACGTCGAACACAGCGCCGAGGTCATCGCGCTGCTGTCCCGCAGCCTGAGCGGCCAGGGCGCCGACACCACCCGCTGACCCCACCGACCGCTCCCGACGAGGGAAGAGCCCGTGACGCTCGCCAACCCGGTGCCCACCATGGCCCCGCACTCGCTCCTGGTCTTCCTCCTCCAACTCGCCTTCCTGCTGCTGTGCGCCCTCGTCCTGGGCCGGCTCGCCGAGCGCTTCCGCATGCCGGCGGTCGTCGGCGAGCTGTGCGCGGGCCTGCTGCTCGGCCCGTCCGTGCTCCAGCACGTGCTGCCCGGCTTCTCCGCGTGGCTGCTGCCCCGGCAGCCGGAGCAGATGCACCTGCTGGACGCCACCGGCCAGCTCGGCGTGCTGCTCCTCGTCGGGGTCACCGGCGCCGAGCTGAACTTCGGTCTCGTCCGCAAGCGCGGCGTCACCGCCGCCCGGGTCAGCATCGCCGGCCTGGTACTGCCCCTCGGCCTCGGTATCGCCACCGGCTTCGCGCTGCGCGGCGTCCTGCTGCCGGACGGTGTCGACCCCACCGTGTTCGCGTTCTTCCTCGGCGTCGCGATGTGCGTCACCGCGATCCCGGTGATCGCCAAGACGCTCCTCGACATGAAGCTGCTGCACCGCGACATCGGCCAGCTGATCCTGTCCGCCGGTGTCGTGGACGACATCGTCGGCTGGTTCCTGCTCTCCGTGGTGTCCGCGATGGCCACCGCCGGACTCACCGCGGGTGTCATGGCGACCTCCGTGCTCTACCCGGTCGGCGTCGTGCTGTTCGCCGTGTTCCTCGGCCGCCCGCTGGTGGGCGCCGCACTGCGCCGGGCCGGCCGCGCAGAGGGCTCCGCGCCCACGATCATGACGGTCGTCGTACTGGTCCTGTTCGGGGCCGCGGCCACCCAGGCCATGAAGCTGGAGGCGATCTTCGGCGCCTTCGTCTGCGGCGTGCTGGTCGGCACCAGCAAGGACCTGGACCGGGAGAAGCTCGAACCGCTGAAGACGACCGTACTGGCCTTCCTCGCCCCGCTGTTCTTCGCCACCGCCGGGCTGCGGATGGACCTCACCGGCCTGCGCCACCCGGAGGTCCTCGCCGCCGCCGTCGCCGTCCTCGCCGTCGCCGTCCTCGGCAAGTTCTCCGGCGCCTTCCTCGGCGCCCGGTTCAGCCGCCTCAACCGCTGGGAGGCGCTCGCCCTCGGGGCCGGCATGAACTGCCGTGGCGTGGTCGAGGTCGTCGTGGCGATGACCGGCCTGCGCCTGGGCGTCCTGGACACCGACGCCTACACCATCATCGTCCTCGTCGCCATCGTGACCTCGCTGATGACACCGCCCGTCCTGCGGTTCGCGATGGCCCGCGCGGAGGAACTCGCCGACGCCGGACTCAGCCTCCAGGACGCGGAGCCGGGCCGGACCCCGCGCGCGGCCGGACGGTCCGGCGCACCCGACAGTGAGGTGACCCCATGAGCACCCTGCTCCTGCTGAACGGCCCCAACCTCGGCATCCTGGGCCGCCGCGAGCCGGAGATCTACGGCACCGACACCCTCGCCGACATCGAGAAGGCCGTCGCCGCCGAAGTGAGCGGCGCCGGCTGGGACGTGCTCTCCCTCCAGCACGACTCCGAGGGCGACCTGGTGCGCGACATCCACCGGCACCACCTCGACACCGTCGGCGCCGTCGTCAACCCCGGGGCGCTGATGATCGCCGGCTGGAGCCTGCGCGACGCCCTCGCCGCCTACCCGCGGCCCTGGATCGAGGTGCACCTGAGCAACGTGTGGGCCCGGGAGCAGTTCCGGCACGAGTCCGTGATCGCCCCGCTGGCCTCCGGCGTCGTCGTGGGCCTCGGCTCCCTGGGCTACCGGCTGGCCGCGAGGGCCCTGCTGGAACTGGTCGGCGCGCACCGCTGACGACCGGCGGGCCGGCCCGCGCCGCGCCCGCACCTCACCGCATCCGTGTCGCGAAAGGACACCCCGCTCATGAAGCTCGCCCTGCACGAGGCCGGTGACGGCGACCGGACGGTGCTGCTCGTCCACGGCGTGATGTCGTCCTCGGACACCTGGCGCCGGGTGGCGCCGGCCCTCGTCGAGCGCGGCTACCGCGTGCTCATGCCGGACCTGCGCGGCCACGGGGACAGCCCGCACGCCGACGAGTACACGCCCGACCTGCTCGCGGCCGACCTCGTGGAGACCGTCCCGGCCGGCGTCGACCTGGCCCTCGCCCACTCCTTCGGCGCGCCCGTGCTCGCCCTCGCGGTCGCCGGCCTGCGCCCGGCCCGGGTCGTCTACAGCGACCCCGCGTGGAAGCTCGGCGCCAAGTCCGTCGACGAGGTACGGGAGTTCGCACAGGCCACCAAGTCCGCGACCGCCGAGAGCATCCGTCAGCTGTGCCCCCGTTGGCTGCCCGAGGACATCGAGGCGGAGCTGGCCGGGTACGCCCGCTGGGACGTCCGGGCCATCGAGTGGCTGCAGAGCGACCGCGACCTGATCCCCGCGCGCGCCGAGGTGCCCTCGCTCGTCCAGGGCGCAGGCGACCACCACCTCGTGCCGGACGAACTGGCCGAACGGCTCCGCGCGCGCGGCTTCGAGGTGGTGTACGTGCCGGACACCGGGCACTGCATCCACCGCGACGACCTCGACGGCTTCCTGAAGTCGCTGGAGGGCTGGCTCTGACCGCGGGGGCGGGACGCCCGGCCCGGTGCCCCGCCCCGTGTTAGGTTCGTCCCATGGACGCAGGTCACCTCACGCAGGTGGAGACGGGGAGTTCCCCGGCCGCCGGCCCCACACCCCCCGCGCTGCACGGCTCGTTCACGATCGGTCTGGACTTCACGGTGCCGCCGGCCGAGGTGTTCCGCGGCTTCGCCGACCCGTCCCTGCGGCGCCGCTGGTTCCGGCTGCCGGGCAGGTCCGCCACCGCCCGGCACGAGCTGGACTTCCGGGTCGGCGGCGAGGAGACCGCCCGCAACGTCTTCGTCTCCGGCGACACCGAGGAACACCTCGCCTACCGCTCCCGGTTCCTGGACATCGTGCCGGACACCCGGATCCTGTACGTCTACCAGGCCGAGGTCGACGGCATCCGCCGCTGGGTCTCCCTCGTCACCGTCGAACTCGCCGACCGGCCCGCCGGTTCCCACCTGACCTGGACCGAGCAGTACACCTGGCTCGTGCCCACCGGGGACGGCACCCAGGACACCGCCCACCTCCGCGGCGGCACCCGCCTCCTCCTCAACGGCCTCACCGCGACGGTCGACCCGACCCGCCACCCCACCCTGCCCGCCACCACCGCACTGGCCAAGCGCGCCTGACCCGCGGCGGCGGCCGCGTGCCCGGGCGATTACCTCTCAGGTCATCGATCCGCGTGCGCCCGCGTGTCAGGATCGTCGGTGTACGGAGGCCGACCGACCGGAAGGACACCATGCCCGCCTACGCCATAGCCCACTTGCAGGAGGCCGCCCCGCACCCGGAGATCGCCGCGTACATGGAGCGCATCACCGCCACCCTGGAGCCGTACGGCGGCCGCTTCCTCGTGCACGGCGCACAGCACGAGGTCAAGGAGGGCGACTGGCCCGGACACGTCGTGGTGATCTCCTTCCCCGGCATCACCGAGGCCCGGGCCTGGTGGGACTCGCCCGCGTACCAGGAGATCGCACCGCTGCGCTTCCGGCACATCGCCGGCGACATCGTCCTGGTCCCGGGCGTCCCCGAGGACTACGACCCCGCCCACACCGCGAAGGCGATGCGGGAGAACCTGCCCGCCGAGTAGCGCGCGGGGTGCCCCGCGGTCAGGTCCGCAGGGTCCGGGCGAGGGTCCGTGCCGCCCGTTCCGCGTCGGTGAAGCGTGTGTAGAGCGGGGCGAAGCCGAAGCGGAGGATGTCGGGCGGGCGGACGTCGCCGGTGACGCCCGAGTCGATCAGGCGCTTCATCACCTCGGCCGCGTCGGGGCAGCGCAGGGCGACCTGGCTGCCCCGTTCCTCGTGCCGGGCCGGGGTCAGCGGCTCGACCAGGCCGGCGGGAACGTACGCCGTGACGCACTCCAGGAAGAAGTCGGTCAGCGCGAGGGACTTCGCCCGTACCGCGTCGACCGGCACGCCGTCCCAGACGGTCAGCGCCTCCTCCAGCGCGAGCAGGGAGAGGATGTCCGGGGTGCCGACCCGACCGCGCGCCGCGCCGGACGCGGGCGTGTACTCCGCCCCCATCCGGAACGGTTCCGCGTGGGAACTCCAGCCGGGCAGGGGCGAGTCGAAACGGTTCTGAAGGTCCCGGCGCACGTACAGGAACGCGGGCGAACCCGGCCCGCCGTTCAGGTACTTGTAGGTGCAGCCGACGGCCAGGTCGACCCGGTGCGCGTCCAGGCCGACCGGCAGGGCGCCCGCGCTGTGGCACAGGTCCCACACGGCGTACCCGCCCGCCGCGTGCACCGCGGCGGTCAGGGCCGGCAGGTCGTGCAGCCGGCCGGTGCGGTAGTCGACGTGGTTCATCAGGACCACCGCGGTCCGCTCGCCCAGGGCGTCCGGCAGCCGGGCGGGCTCGACGGGCCTGAGCGTGCAGCCGGTCATGCGGGCCGCGGACGCGGCGATGTAGCCGTCCGTCGGGAACGTGGTCCCGTCCACCAGGATCTCCCGGCGGCCGTCGCCGTCGGCGGCGGCCATCCGCGCCGCCGCCACCACGGCCTTGAACACGTTGACGCTGGTGGAGTCGCCCACGACGATCTGGCCGGAGGCCGCCTGCACCAGCGGGGCGATACGGTCACCGACCCGCTCCGGGGCGGTCCACCAGCCGCCCTCCGCCCAGGAGCCGATGCGGTCCGCGCCCCACTGCCTGCGGACGACGTCCTCGATCCGGCCCGGCACGCTCGCCGGCAGCGCGCCCAGCGAGTTGCCGTCCAGGTACACGGTGTCGTCCAGCACGAACCGTTCGCGTACGCCCGCGAGCTGGTCGGTGTCGTCCAACCGGGCGGCCTTCGCCGCGAGTTCAGTCATCCGACCCGGCCAGCAGCCGTCCGGCCCGCGCGGGCAGGTCGCCCGGCTCCTCCAGGCGCGCGGCGGTGTCCAGCGCGCGCCTTGCCGTCGCCTCCGCCTGGTCGGCACGGCCCAGGTCGGCGAGCCGCTCCGCCAGGTGGACCAGCGTCTTCGCCAGGCCGCGCAGCCCGTTCTGCGTCTTGGCGCGTCCCTCGTACGCCTCGACCAGGCTCTGCGCCAGCAGCACCGGGAACTCGCCGAACAGCGTGACCCCCGCCGGTACGGCGTCCAGCAGGTCGGCGGGCAGGGCCGGGTTCCGCTCGGCGAGGGAGGTCAGCGCGTCGGCGAGCGGCTTCGGATACCCCCCGCTCAGGGCCACCGCGACGGCGGTGGGGGACAGGCCGGGCAGCAGCGACAGCAGCTCGGTCAGCCGCTCGCGCACCTCCGGACGGGTGTCGGCGGCCCGCGCCAGCACGGTCAGGACACGCCGGTCCTGCTCCTCGGTGGTCTCCATCAGCAGGCCGAGCAGGAACCGGGGCGTGGCCACCGCCAGGACGAGTTCCTCGGCGGGCCCGTCCGGCAGCGACTCGTCCCAGTACGGCTCCGCCCCCGCCGTGGCGGGCGGGTACATCGCGCGCAGCCAGCGGGCCGCCGCGAGCCGCACCTCGGGCTCCTCCAGCTCCTGGATGTGCCCCAGCGCGGCGAGTGCCGCCTCCTCGTCGCCGACCCCGCAGAGCACGGCGGTGGCCGCGGCCCGCGCCACCACGTCGGCGGACAGGCCCAGCCCGTGCGCGTCGGCGGAGCCGCGCAGATACGCCAGTTCGCCGGCCACGAGCAGATCGTCCGGCCGCCCCTCGAACCCCAGGAGGCCGGCCAGCACCGCCGCCTGTACGGCACCGGGCAGCCCCGGCGTCCCCGGCAGGGGCGGCGCAGGCGGCTGGTACCCGGCGGCGGCCAGCGCGGCCCGGTAGTCCTCCGCCGCCTCCCGGACGGCCTCCGTACGCGCGGCCTCCGCGGTGTCGGGGGCGGTCAGCTCCTCGCTGGTCACGGCCGCCCCGGACGCCGGCCGCTCCCACCAGCCGTCGTCGGCTCGGGCCAGCAGCAGCACCCGTACCGGCGCGCTCCCGGCGCGTCCGGCCGCCGCGTCCAGGACCGCGGCCACCTGCTCCTGCCGGGTCTCGGCGTCGTCGACGACCACCAGCAGCGGCCGTTCACCGGGCGGCAGCTGCCCGCCGGGCGCGAGGAACTCGGTGTCCCACCGGCCCGTCGCCCGGAGCCGGTCGGCGAGTTCCAGCGCGAGGCGGGACTTCCCGGCCCCGGCCGACCCGCACACCACATGGGCGCGCACTCCGGTGCCCTCGCACCACCGCGTGAGGCCGTCCAGCCGCTCCGCCCGCGAGCGGAACCGGGCGACGCGCGCCCCGGCCGCCAGCAACCGGCTGGGCCGCACCGGGGGAGCGGCGGGCACGTCCGCGGCCGACGCGACCGCCCCGGCGGCCGGGCGGGGCGCTGCGGCAGCGGCGGTCAACTGCCCGACGATGCGCGGCAGGGCCTCGCTCAGCGGTTCCCGGACGAGGTCGGTGGCGATGGCGTCGTAGGGCGTCGGGTCGTAGTTGACGATGACCAGGGTCGCCCCGGCGTGCACCGCGCTCGCGCACAGCGAACCGGCGGGCTCCACGGTCAGTGTCGTCCCGACGGCGAGGATCAGGTCGCAGGAGGTGACCGCCTCCTCGGCCCGGACGAACACCTCCGGGGACATGGTCTGCCCGAACATGGTGCTGGCGGTCTTCTGGATCCCGCCGCACTCCGTGCACGGCGGCGTGGCCTCACCGGCCTCGATCCTGGCCAGCACCTCGGTCGTGGGCGACCGGTGCCCGCACGCCACGCACAGGGTGGTGCGCATCGTGCCGTGCAGTTCGATCACCCGGTCGGCCGGGGTGCCGGCCTGCTGGTGCAGCCCGTCCGTGTTCTGGGTGACCACCAGGGTGTCGATGCCCGAGTGCGCCAGCTCGGCCACCGCGCGGTGCCCGGCGTTGGGCTCGGCCTCCCAGACGGGGTGCTCGAAGCGTGACTTCCAGTAGCTGACCCGCAGTTGGGGGTCCGCCATGAACGCCTGGTAGGTGTGCCGGGTCTGCATGCCCGGGTTCAGCGTCCACACGCCGGACGGGCCCCTGAAGTCCTGGATGCCGGAGTCGGTGGAGATTCCGGCACCGCTGAACACCACCAGGCGGCGGACCCCGTGAGCCCAGTCGGGGACGGTGCCGGGCGGTGCGGTGCGGGATGACGTCATCAGACCCTCCAGGGGGAATCGGCATGGCCAACCGTAGTGGCCGGACGGCGTTTCACCGGGACGCGGCCGGATCCCCGGCGAAGCGGCCCAGCGCGCCGACTCCCTCCCGCATGGCGACCACCAGCCGCGCGGCGAGGGCACTCACGTGCTTCTTCGACAGCAGACTCCGGTGGTCACCCGGCGTCCGGAGCACCACCAGCGAACCGTCGATCCTGGCGCCCCAGCCCATGTCGGGCAGGGTGTGCGTCGCCTCGTCGCCGCGGATCACCACGGCGCTGCCGTCGTACGGCGTGTGTACCTGATCACGGTACTGCAGCAACGCCTTGGCGTGCCGCCGGTAGAGCGCGACCAGCCGCTGGAGGTCCTCGACGTTCCCCACGTCCGGGCGGGCCAGGTGGCCCTCGGCGAGGGACAGGGCGTGCTGCAGCCGCCGTTGCGGCGGGATCCGGTGCAACTCCTCCAGCGTGATGGGCAGTTCGTCACCGAAGGCGCCGAGGATCGCCGCCGCGTCGTCGTCCACCCAGGCCGGCGGTACGGGGTCGGCGATGCTGGAGTCGATGAGCGCCAGCGCCTCCACCTCGCCGCCTTCCTCGCGCACCTGGCGCGCCATCGCGTAGGCGACGGCACCGCCCATGCACCAGCCCCCGAACCGGTAGGGGCCCTCGGGCTGCACGCTCCGCACCACCCGCAGGTAGTGCGCGGCCATGTTCTCGACGGTGGCGGGCCGGGGCCCGGTCGCGGACACGTGGTCGTACGCCTGGATCCCGAAGACCGGCTGGTCGTCCGGCAGGGCGTCGCTCAGCGCGCCGTAGCAGAACACCGTGCCGCCCAGCGGGTGGATCAGGAACAGCGGCCGCTCCCCGGAGCCGGCGGCCTCGCGCAGCGGGACGAGGACCGAGCCCTGTTCCTGCCGGCGGCTGTCCACGCCCTCCGCGACCGAGGCCACCGTCGCGCCGGTCAGCAGGCTCGCCAGCGGCACCTCGTGGCCGGTGGCCTCCTTGATCCGCAGCACCACCCGCAGCGCGGCCACGGAGTGACCGCCCAGTTCCCGGAAGGTGTCGGTCGCGCCCACCCGGTCCAGGCCCAGCTCCTGCGCCCACAACGCGGCGACCAGCCGCTCGGTGTCGGTCGACGGTTCGACGATCCGCCCGGCGGCCGTGCTGCCGCGGTCCGGGTCGGGCAGCGCGGCCCGGTCGATCTTCCCGTTGGGCGTCAGGGGATACGCGTCGAGCCACACGTACGCCGAGGGCACCATGTAGTCCGGGACCGAGGCGGCCACGTGGGCCCGCAGCTCCTGCGGGGTCGCGGGTTCCGCCGCCGGGGCCGCCACCGCGTAGGCGACCAGCCGATGGCCGCCCTGGTCGTCCGGCCGCGGCACGACCACGACCTGGCCGACCGCGGGGTGGGTGGCGAGCACCGACTCGATCTCGCCCAGCTCGATCCGGAACCCCCGTATCTTCACCTGGTGGTCGGACCGGCCGAGGAACTCCAGCCGCCCGTCCTGCCGCCGGCGGACGGTGTCGCCGGTGCGGAACAGCCGGGAGCCGGGCCGGCCGAAGGGGTCGGCGACGAAGCGCACCGCGGTCAGGGCAGCCCGGTTCCGGTAGCCGCGCGCCACCCCGTCACCGCCGATGTACAGCTCGCCGGGCACCCCGACGGGTACGGGCCGCAGCGCCTCGTCCAGCACGTGGACCCGGGTGTTGGCCAGCGGCCCGCCGATGGCGACCGGCTCCTCGGCGCGCACCGGCTGGAGACAGGACCAGATGGTGGTCTCCGTCGGTCCGTAGGCGTTCCACACCGCGCCCATGCGGACGGCGAGCTGCTCGGCGAGGTCGGCGGGCAGCGCCTCGCCGCCGCAGATCGCCCTGAGGCCGGGTTCCGCGCCCAGCCCGGCCTCGATCAGCATCCGCCAGGCCGACGGGGTGGCCTGCGCGACGGTGGCCTTCCGCACCTCGGCGACCAGCGCGCCGCCCTGGGTCTGCTCGCCCTGCGGCACGCGCAGTTCGGCGCCGACCAGCAGCGGGGCGAAGACCTCCAGGGCGGCGATGTCGAAGGACAGGGAGGTGATCGCGAGCCAGCGGTCCCGGGCGGTCAGACCGGTCTCGACGATCATGGACAGCAGCAGGTTGACCAGGGCCCGATGGCTGATCTGCACGCCCTTGGGCCGGCCCGTCGACCCGGACGTGTAGATGACGTACGCCAGGTCGTCCGCCCGCAGCCCGGAGGAGAAGACGACGTTCCGGCCCTCGTCCAGGCTGTCCGGCGTGACGGTGAGCACCTTCGCCGAGGAGGCGGGCGGCCGCGACCCGGGGTCGGTCAGCACGATCGGGGCCTGCGCGTCCGCCAGCATGTACGCCAGCCGGTCGGCCGGGTAGTCGGGGTCCAGGGGCAGATACGCCCCGCCGGCCCAGAGCACGGCGAGCAGCGCGGTGATCAGGTCCGCCGAGCGGCGCATGCACACGCCGACGATCACACCGGGGCCCACCCCGTGCTCCCGCAGGTGCCCGGCCAGCCGGTTGACCCGCTGGTACAGCTGCGCGTACGTCAGCTGCCGGTCGCCGGACCGCAGCGCGATCCGCTCGGGGAAACGCTCGGCCGTCTCGGCGAGCAGCGCCGGCAGCGGGCGGTGCCGCTCGGGTCCGTCGATCGCCGTGTCGTTCCAGTCGCGCAGCAGTCGGTGCGTCTCGGCCTCGCTCAGCAGCGACGCCCGCGACACGGCGCCGGCGGGATCGCCGACCATCGTCTCCAGCGCCGCGGCGTAGTAGCCGCCGATCGCCGCGATCTGCTCCGCGGAGAACTGCGCCGCGTCGTAGTTGATGCCGAGCCCCAGCTCGCCCGTGGTCGGGTCGGCACCGAAGTTCGCGGTGAACGGGAAGTTGGTCTGCTCGAAGAACTCGGTGGCGTCGATCTTCAGACGCGTCAGCGACAGATCGCCGTAGCTGCGCATCGCCCGGTAGTCGACCAGCGTCTCGAACAGCGTGTCGCGGTCCAGGTCGCGTTGCATCTGGCCGAGCGGATAGCGCCGGTGGGGGAGGGCCTCGACCTCGGCCTCGTGCACCCGGCGGGCGAGGTCCTGCCAGGTGGCCCCCGCGACGTCCACCACCAGCGGGACGCTGTTCAGGAACAGCCCGAGCATCCGCTCCGCGTCGGCGGACTCCGGCCGGCAGTTGGCGACCCGTCCGGTGACCACCCGCTGCCGGCCCGACAGCAGGGAGACGACCGCGACGTGCGCCGCGTACAGCGCCGCCTTCACCGGCACCCGCGCACCGGCCGCGAACTCCTTGATCCGCGAGGTCAGTTCCGCCCCGAACGGCACCCGGTGCACGATCGCGGACCGCTCCGCCGTGCCGCCCGTGTCCGCGGTGTCCCCCCAGCGGGGCAGCTCGGCGACCTCGGTGTCCGCGAGCCGGTCCCGCCAGTACGCCCGGGACTCGTCCCCGGCCAGCGCGGCCCGCTCCAGCCGGACGTAGTCACGGAACCGCGCGGCGAGCCGCGGCACCTCGGGCGCGCCGTCCCGGTCGTACTCCGCGAGGAGCCAGGAGATCAGCAGCGACAGGCTCCAGCCGTCGAGGATCGCGTGGTGGAAGCTCACATGGAGCCAGAAGGTGCTCTCGCTGACCGTCTGCACGTGGAACCGCAGCAGCGGAGGGGTGGCCAGGTCGAACGGCCGGCTCTTCTCCGCCGCCCGCCACGCGGCCAGCCGGGCCTCCTGTTCCGCCGCGGCCAGGCCGGTCAGGTCCTCGACGGTCAGCGGGGGCGCCACCGCGTCGTGCACCAGCTGCATGGGCTCGCTGAACCGGGTCAGGTCCACGCTGCTGCGCAGGATCTCGTGCCCGGCCAGCAGCGCGGCGAGCACCGCCCGGAACCGGTCCTCGTCGAACGGCCCGTCGATCTTCAGGCTCGACAGGTCGTGGTAGGTGGACCCGGTGGTGTCGAGATGGGAGTGGTACAGCATCCCGGACTGCAGCCGGGTGAGCGGGTAGGCGTCCTCGATCGTCATGGTTCAGGCTCCCCCGGTGACATCACGCAGCAGGGCTCGGTCCGCTTCGGACATGAGCAGGAACTCCCCGGAACCGTCGGACGGCGGGCCGTCCGGTGCGGGGGCGTCGGCCTCGTCACGCCGGCGGGCGGCGAGCGCGGCGACGGTGGGTGTGCGGAACACGTCCTCGACCGTGAGCGCGAAGCCGTGCCGCCTGGCGCGGCTCACCACCGCGATCACATGCATGGAGTCGCCGCCGAGTTCGAAGAAGTCGTCGTCGGCGCCGACCCGTTCGACGCCGAGCACCTCCGCCCACAGGGCCGCCAGGGCCCGCTCCGACGCGGTGCCGGGCGCCCGCGACGGCGCCTTCGCCCCGACGCCGGGTGCGGGCAGCGCCGCCCTGTCGGTCTTCCCGCTGCCCGTGACCGGGAAGGCGTCCAGCACGACCACGCTCGACGGCACCATGTACGAGGGCAGCAGCGAACCCGCCAGGGACTGCAGCTCCGCGGGCGAGGGCGCCGTACCGCCGGGCGCCGCGACCACGTAGGCGACCAGCCGGCGGTCGCCGGGCTGGTCCTCGCGGACCACCACCAGCGCCTGGCCGACCCGCTCGTGGCCCTGGAGCACCTGCTCGATCTCGCCCGGCTCGATCCGGAAGCCGCGCACCTTGACCTGCTGGTCCACCCGGCCCAGGAACTCCAGCCGGCCGCCCGGCAGCCAGCGGACGCGGTCGCCGGTGCGGTACATCCGGGTGCCGGGCGGACCGTAGGGCGCGGCGACGAAGCGCTCGGCGGTCAGCGCCGCCCGGCCGCCGTACCCCCGGGCCAGCCCCTCGCCGGCCAGGTACAGCTCGCCGGGCATGCCGACCGGGGCCGGCCGGAGCCCGCCGTCGAGCACGTACACCCGCGTGTTGGCGATGGGCGCGCCGATCGGGACGCGTGCCGTGCCGCTGTCGTGTCCGCAGCTCCACGCGGTGACGTCGACGGACGCCTCGGTCGGGCCGTACAGGTTCTCCAGCCGCGCGTCCAGCGTGCGCAGGCACAACCGGGCCACGTCGGCGGGCAGTTCCTCGCCGCTGCACACGATCAGCCGCAGGGAGCGCAGCCGCACCACGTCCGGTACGTCGAGGAACGCCCGGAGCAGCACGGGCACGAAGTGGCAGACGGTCACACCGGTACGGGCCATCAGCCCGGCCAGGTACTCCGGGTCCCGCTGCCGTCCCGGGGCCGCCAGCACCACACAGGCCCCGTTCATCAGCGGCCAGAAAAGCTCCCACACCGAGACGTCGAAGCTGATCGGCGTCTTGTGCAGGACGCGGTCCCGCTCGGTCAGCCCGTACGCCTGCTGCATCCACAGCAGCCGGTTGACGATGCCCCGGTGCGGGATCTGCACGGCCTTGGGCGTGCCCGTCGAGCCGGAGGTGTGGATGACGTACGCCAGGTTGTCCGGCCGGGCCGTCTGCCGCGGACCGGCGTCGGCACCCTCCGTACCGACGGACAGCTCGGTGCAGCCGTCCGCGGCGAAGGTGCCGGGCGACTCGGCGCCGGTGAGCACCACCGGTGCCGCGCAGGCGCGCACCACGGCGCGCAGCCGCTCCACCGGGTGGTCCGGCTCCAGCGGGAGGTAGGCGCCGCCGGCCTTGAGCACGGCCAGCAGACCGACCATCAGTTCCACGGACCGGTACAGGTGGACGCCGACGGCGACGTCCGGTCCCACGCCCAGCTCCACCAGGCGCAGGGCCAGCGCGTTGGCGCGCCGGTCCAGTTCGGCGTAGGTCAGCTCCACGTCCTCGAACCGGACGGCGGGGGCGTCCGGGGTCCGGCGGGCCTGCTCGGCGATGAACTCGGGCAGGGTGCGGTCCAGCGGGTACGCCGTCGCGGTGTCGTTCCACGCGTACAGCAGGTCGCCCTCGTCGGCGGGGCCGGTCAGGGACAGCCGGTGCAGGGGCAGGTCCGGCTCGTGGACCACCCGGGCCAGGACGCGCTGCAGGTGACCGACGAACCGGTCGACGGTGGTCTCGTCGAACAGGTCGAGGTCGTAGTCCAGCATGCCGACCAGGCCGTCCTCGTCCTGGTGGAAGCGCAGGCTGAGGTCGCACTGGGCGCGGGCCTCGGTGCTGGCCAGCGTCTCGATCCCGGGCACCGGCAGCCGCAGCGGCACCTTGGGCACGTTCTGCAGGGCGAACAGCACCTGGTAGAGCGGGTTGCGGCTGAGGTCGGGGTCGGGGACCAGCTCGGCGACCAGCCGTTCGAACGGCGCCTGCTGGTGGTCGAAGGCCTCCAGCGACATCTCCCGCACCCGGGCCAGCAGGTCCCGGAAGGCCGGCCGGCCGCCCGTGTCCACCCGCATCACGACGGTGTTCAGGAAGCAGCCGACGGCCTGCTCGAACTCCGACCGGGGACGGAACGCCACCGGGGTGCCGACCAGCACCTCCTCCTGGTCGGCGTGGCGGGCGAGCACCACGCCGAAGGCCGACAGCAGCGTCATGAACAGGGTCGCGCCGGCCGACCGGCTCAGGCTCTCCAGACCGGTGACCACCTCCGCCGGGACGGTGAACCGCCGCCGGGCGCCGCGGTGCGCCTGGACCGCGGGCCGGGGCCGGTCGGTGACGAGGTCGAGCACGGTCGGCGCCCCGGCCAGCCGCTGCTTCCACCACTCCACCAGCCGCCGCTGCTCCCCGCTGTCCAGCGCGGACCGCTCCCAGTCCACCATGTCCACGAACTGCGCGGCCGGCGCGCCGAGCGCCCGCGCGCCGCCCTCCACCGCACGCGACAGGTCCTCGAAGAAGACCCCGGCCGACCAGCCGTCGAACACGATGTGGTGCACGGTGAACGCCAGCAGCTGTTCGTCGTCGGCGAGCCGGACCAGCACGCACCGCATCAGCGGCGCGACGGCCAGGTCGAACGGGCGCCGGGTCTCGGCCGAGGCGTAGGCCCGCCCGGCCTGCTGCGCGTCGTCCCGGCCGCGCAGGTCCACCACGTCCACCGGCACCCGGACGCCGGACAGCACCTCCTGCACCGGTTCGCCGTCCACCACGGCGAACCGGGTCCGCAGCGCCCCGTGCCGGGCCACCACCGCGTCCAGCGCCGCCTGCAGCGAGGTCACGTCCAGCGTGCCGCGCACCCGGAGCACGACCGACATGTTGTAGGAGACGTCACCGGGCTGCACCTGGTCCACGAACCACAGCCTGCGCTGCACCAGCGACAGCGGGTGGACGCCGTCGCCGCGCGTGGTGAGGGCGGCGGCCCGCTCGGGCCGTACGGGCTCCCGGGCCGCGTCCTCGACGTGGCCGACGAACCCCGAGACGGTCGGGGTCGAGAAGACGTCGCGCAGGGTGAGCCGGACGCCGAAGGTCTCCGCCACCCGGGTGAGCAGCCGGGTGAGCAGCAGGGAGTGCCCGCCGAGGTCGAAGAAGTCGTCGTCCAGCCCGATCCCGGTGACCGCGAGCACCTCCTCCCACAGGCCGGCCATCGCGCGTTCCGCCTCGGTGACCGGCGGCCGGAAGCCGTCGTCGCCGTCCCGTACGTCGCTGGGCGCCGGCAGCGCCGCCCGGTCCACCTTGGCGTTGTGGTTCAGCGGGAAGCCCGGCAGGACGACGAAGGCCGAGGGCACCATGTGCTTGGGCAGCGCCGCCTTGGCCAGGGTCCGCAGCTCGGCCGCGTCGGGCGCGCCGGCCCCGGGCACCGACGTCACGTACGCCACCAGGCGGCGGTCGCCGGGCCGGTCCTCGCGCACCAGGACCAGAGCCTGGCCGACCCGCTCGTGCCGGACCAGCACCCCTTCGATGTCCCCGGGTTCGATGCGGTGGCCGCGGAGTTTGATCTGGTGGTCGACCCGGCCGACGAACTCGGCGCAGCCGTCCCCGAGGTACCGGACCCGGTCCCCGGTGAAGTAGACCCGGTCCTCGGGGTCGCCCGTCCACGGGCTGGTGGTGAACCCGCCCGCCTCCCCCCGCAGATAGCTGGCGAGATACGGCGTGCGGACGACCAGTTCGCCGATCTCGCCCTCGGCGCACAGCTCGCCCGCGGGGTTGACGCACAGGATCTGGATGCCGGTGATGCCCGGTCCGATCGGCGACGCCGAGCCGAAGGGGCGGACCCCGTCGGGGGAGGAGGGGTCGCGCAGCGCGAGCGCCGAGATCACCTGCGGGGTCTCGGTCGCGCCGTAGATGTTGATCAGGCTGGCGTGCGGGGCCATCGCCGCCCAGGCGGCGGCCGTGCCGCGGCGCAGCACGTCACCGTTGATGCCGACGAGCCGCATGTCGGGCAGCGACCCGCCGGGCGGCAGGGCCGCGGCCAGCTCGTTGGCGTACGGCGGGGTCAGGTGGACCACCGTCGCCCGGGACTCGCCGAGCCACCGGGTGGTGGCCGGGAAGTCGAGCCGGTCGTGCTCCGGGAAGACGGACGCGCCCCCGACCCACATCGGGGTCAGCAGGTCGCGCATCAGCACCTCGTAGCCGAGCCCGGCCAGCACCGCGAACCGGTCGTCCGCACAGAGCTGCTGGGACTGCTCGTACCAGTCGAGGAAGTGCATGACCGCGTCGTGCCGGGTCACCACGCACTTGGGCACCCCGGTGGAACCGGAGGTGAACACCGCGTAGATCCGGTCGTCGGGGGTGAGTTCGGTGCCCGGGTCGTGCGCGGGCAGGGCGGACCAGTCGAGGTCGTCCATCCGGACCACCTCGGCGGCCGCGGAACCGGCCTGCGCCACCTCGGCCGGCAGCGGGTCGCAGCCGTGGGTGAGGACGATCGCCTTGGGCGTGCTCACCTCCACGCACTGCGCGAGCCGGGCGGGCGGCATCGTCGAGTCCATGATGATGAAGGGTGCGGCGCACTTCAGCGCGGCCAGCATCGCCACCTGCGTGGTCGGGTGGCGGGTGAGGAGGATGCCCACCATGTCCCCGCGGCCGACACCGGCCGCGCGCAGCCGGTGGGCGAGCCGGTTGGCGGCCTGGTCGAGCTGCCGGTAGGTCCAGTCGCCGTCCTTGGCGGACATGGCGATCCGGTCCGGCGCGGTGTCCACGTGCTTGGCCAGCCGGTCCAGGATCGAGCCGGGCCAGTCCGGGGTGAGCGGCTCGTACGGGTCCGGCAGCACGGCGGCGCTCTCGGCGGACAGCAGCGGATAGCCGAGGACCGGGCGGTGCGGGTTGCGGCTGACCTGGTCCAGGAGCCGGCCGGTCTGCTCCAGCAGCCATCCGATCCGCTCCTCGGCGAACAGGTCCGCGTCGTAGACCAGGTCCAGCAGCAGCCGGCCGCCGGACGACTTCACGTAGAGGGTGAGGTCGAACTTGGCGGAGACGGTGTCGTTCGGGACGCGCTCGACGGTGCAGCCGGGGAAGGCGGGCGGCTCCGGCTCCGCGTCGAAGTTGAGGAGTACCTGGACCAGGGGGTTCCGGCTGAGGTCGTGGTCGGGGGCGAGTTCGGCGACGAGCCGTTCGAAGGGCGCCTGCTGGTGGTCGAAGGCCTCCAGGGACATCTCCCGGACGCGCTCCAGCAGTTCCTTGAAGGACGGCCGGCCGGAGGTGTCGACCCGCATCAGCGCCGTGTTCAGGAAGCAGCCGACGGAACGCTCGAAACCGGTGCCCGGGCGGAAGGCCACCGGGGTGCCGACGAGCAGTTCCTCCTGGCCCGCGTGGCGCGCGAGGACGGCACCGAAGGCGGCCAGCAGGGTCATGTACATCGTCGCCCCGGTGGACCGGGCCAGGCCCTCCAGGCCCGCCACCACGTCCGGCTCCACGGTGAGTTCCCGCCGTGCGCCACGGTGCGCCTGCACCGCGGGCCGGGGGCGGTCCGTCACCAGGTCCAGCACGGTCGGCGCCCCGGCCAGCCGTTCCTTCCACCACTCGACCAGCCGGTCCTGCTCCCCGCTCTCCCGCGCCTCGCGTTCCCAGCGCACCAGGTCCGCGTACTGCGCGGCCGGGGCGCCCAGGGCCCCCGGGCCGCCCTCGAACGCCCGCGACAGGTCGTCGAAGAAGACCCCGGCGGACCACCCGTCGAAGACGATGTGGTGCACGGTGAACACCAGGAGCTGCACGTCCTCGGCGAGCCGGACCAGCACGCACCGCATCAGCGGCGCCGCCGCCAGGTCGAACGGCCGGCGCGTCTCCGCCTGGGCGTAGGCGTGGCCGGCCTCCTCCGCGTCGGCCTGCCCGCGCAGGTCCACCACGTCCAGCAGGACCCGGGCGTCCGGGACGACCTCCTGCACCGGCTCGCCGTCCACGACGGTGAACCGGGTCCGCAGCGCCTCGTGCCGGGCCACCACGCCGTCCAGCGCGGTCTGCAGGGCGGCGGCCTCCAGC
Source organism: Streptomyces sp. NPDC046881 (assembly GCF_040645015.1). Taxonomy (NCBI): domain Bacteria; kingdom Bacillati; phylum Actinomycetota; class Actinomycetes; order Kitasatosporales; family Streptomycetaceae; genus Streptomyces; species Streptomyces sp. NPDC046881. Next base: position 38,556 of record NZ_JBEYXJ010000060.1, read on the forward strand.
ACTCCGCCCACCCGCAGCACCACGGGCACGTTGTACGAGGCGTCGGCCGGCTGCACCTGATGCACGAACCACAGACGCCGCTGGATCGAAGAGAGCTCGACGAGCTGGCCAGACACTGACTTCCCCCTACTGGACCGTGCGGATTTCATGGGCGGCGCGACGTCACCCCGTGGCGGCGACGGCTTCACTTCACGGCGGTGACGGCTTCACTTCATGGCGGTGACGACCGAGTTCACCGCCTGGCGGACGGCTTGGCGGGACTCCTCGGTGTGGTCCGCGAAGTCGAACCCGTGCGTGCCGTTGGGCACGTGGATCAGCTCGACGTCCCTGCCCAGTTCCCTCGCCACCTCGGCGAAGCGGGTCTCGGTCGCGTAGATCAGCGGGTCCTCCTTGCCGACCGTGGTCAGCACGATCGGCGGCAGCTCCCCGGCCTCGGCCAGCGCCTGGGCCGGCTCGAACCGGGGCAGCAGCTCCTTGCCGGGCCGGGAGCCGAGCACCGGGTAGGTGACGCCCAGGCAGCGCAGCCACTCCGGGGCCTCGCGCAGCCAGTCGGAGATGAGCGGCCCGCCGCCGCAGAAGAACCAGATCCCGACGCGGTCGCCGTCGATCCGCGGATCGGCCCGGAGGGTGTCGACGGCCTGCGCGAGGGCGTCCGCGGCGCGCGGGAAGTCCGCGTACACGTGCAGGGGCAGCTGCACGGGAGCGGCGGCCACGCCGAGCGAGGCGAGCAGGGCTCCGTAGCCGCGGTACACGGGCCAGTCACGCGGCCGGTTCCACTCCAGCTCGGCGGGGATCGGACCGCCGCACACGAAGACGACCACCGGAGCGGGGTCCGCCTGCCGCGGCAGGTACAGGTCGATGGTGCCGATGCGTTCGGGCGTGACCGCCTCGACCGGCAGCACGAAGGGGGCGTCCACCCACGGAGGAATGTCGTTCACGCTGGGACCTTTCATCTACGAGTCGGCGGTACGGGACATCAGGAGGGCTTGGCGGAGGGCGCGTCCGGGGCCGGCTCGGGGTCCGCGTCCTCGTCCTGGACGTCCGGCAGCTCCGTACCGATCCGGGTCAGCGCCGTACGCAGCACGAAGTGCGGCACCGGCACCAGCAGCATCACGGCGGCGACACCGAACAGCGCCGGGCGCAAACCCATTTGGGAACCGAGGAAGCCGCCGAACAGGGAGCCGAGCGGCACCAGGCCCACGCCGAGGAAGCGCAGGGTCGCCATGACGCGGCCGAGGAAGCGGTCCGGGGTGATGGCCTGCCGGATCGCCACCAGGGACACGGAGAACGTCTGGCTGAGGCAGCCGTAGAGGAAGTTGAGGACCACCAGCGAACCGACCGCGAGCAGTCCGTTGCCGTGCACCAGGGAGACCCCGACGAGGAACACGTTGCTGATGAACGCGCAGGTGATCAGGACGCGGCCGTAACCGAACCGCTTGGGCAGCGCCGACGAGAACAGCGCGCCCACCAGCAGGCCGGGACCGGTGGCGGCGAAGGCCAGACCGATCTCGTAGCCGGACAGGTGCAGCCCCTTGGGCAGGTACACCAGGTAGATCGCCGTGTAGGCGGCGTAGCAGAAGTTGAAGCAGGCGGTGATGATGGTCACCGAGCGCAGCACCGGGTTGCGGGCGACGAAACGGATGCCCTCACCGATCTGCCGGAACGGCTGGATGCTCGTGCGGGCGGCGTCCGGCACCGGCTCGGGCTTGCGGATGCGCCAGACGCCGACCGCCGACAGCAGGAAGAAGCCCACCGCGGCGATCACCGCGACCGGCGGCATGAAGAGGGAGACCAGCAGGCCGCCGAGCGCCGGACCGCAGATGAGCGCCGCGGAACGGGCCGTCTCCAGCTCGCTGTTGCCCCGGGCGATCTGCTCGCGCTCCACCAGACGCGGCAGATAGGCCTGCGAGCCCACGTCGAAGAGCACCGTGCAGGTGCCGACCAGGAACGCGACGATGTACAGCGCCGGGAGGCCCAGCCCGTGGAAGGCATAGGTCAGCGGGATCAGGGCGAGGGCCAGGGCGCGCCCCAGGTCCGCGGCGATCAGCATGTTGCGCCGGCGCCAGCGGTCCACCAGCACGCCGACGAAGAGGACCAGCAGCGGGTACGGCAGCTGGCCGACCATCCGCATCATGCCGACGTCGAACGCGGAGGCCCCCACCGTGGCGATCGCGGCCAGCGGCACGGCGACTTCGCTGATCTGGTACCCGAAGTTGGAAGCGGTGCTGCCCACCATCAGGCTGCGGAAGTCGCGGTTGCGCCACGGGCTGGCCGGCACGGTCCCGGCAGCCGGCTGCTCCACGGATTCTTGGGTGGTCAATTGACAGTCCTTCCCCTCGGCCGGGGGCCGAGGAGGCTTGTGCGGCGGATCGCGGTCGTCGGCGATCAGGCCGGGGCACTGGTGCGCATGTGCGCGAAGTACTCGTACTGGCTGGGCAGTCGGGTGATCAGCTCACGGCTCTCCTCCCGGATGCTCTGCATCTCCTTCAGCGCCCGTGAGTCGTCCACCAGGTCAAGGACGGGGGAGTGGTGCAGCGGGACACCGCCGAGCCCGAGCAGCATCACGTGGTACGAGTACGGCTCGAACCCGTGGTAGTGCGGGTACACCGACTCGGCGTCGGGCAGCTTGGCGCGCCACTGCTCCAGCCGCTCGGCCATCCCGTCCGGCAGCGGGCGGGTCTTGGCGTCCCGCCAGTACTGGTTGTCCTGGCGGCGGGCCGCGTAGTAGTGCAGCACCAGGAACTCGCGCACCCCGTCCATCATCCGGGCCATGCGGGTGTTGTAGGAGCGGCGCAGCTGCTCGTTCCAGCCGGCGTCGGGGAAGTGCTTCACCAGCTGTTCGATGCCGTTCTGGATGAAGAAGATGCCGGTCGACTCCAGCGGCTCCACGAAGCCGGCCGACAGGCCGATGCCGACGCAGTTGCGCACCCAGGCGTTGCGCGTGCGGCCGATCCGCATCCGGATGTGGTTGGCCTCCACGCCCTCCGCGGCGGGACCGACGAAGTCGCGCAGCGTCCGCTCGGCCTCCTCGGGGGTGATGTAGTCGCTCGCGTAGACGTAACCGGTGCCGAGCCGCTCGAACAGCGGGATGGTCCAGATCCAGCCGGCGTCCTGGGCGGTCGCCGTGGTGCAGGGGCGCAGTCCGCGCGCCGCGACGTCCACCGGCACGCGCAGCGCCACCGCCCGGTCGTTGGGCAGGGTGTCCTGGTAGGACTGGAACGGCTCCTCCAGCGCCTGGTTGAGCAGCATGCCGCGCCAGCCGGTGCAGTCGATGAACAGGTCGCCGCGCACCTCACCGTGCTCGGCCGTCTCCACGTGGCTGATCCAGCCCTGCTCGTCCAGCGCCACCCGGGTGACGTCGTCGAGGACGTGCCGCACCCCGCGCTCGGTGCCGTACTTGGTGAGGAACCGGGCCAGCAGGACCGTGTCGAAGTGGTAGGCGTACGGGAACTGCGTGCGCTGCTCGGCCATCGTGCTGCGGCCCACCGGCTCCGCGCCGTTGTCCTTGCGGTCCTCGCGCTGCTCGAAGACGTCACCGCCGAGGAAGCGGGGTGAGGACTTCTGCTCGCACAGCGAGGGGATCACGAAGCAGTCGTCGTCGAAGCGTTCGGAGGGGGAGCGGTGCAGCCACCAGTCGGTGACGGGGAAGCCGTCGACCATCCGGGTCCGCTCGAACGGGTGGTAGAAGTGGTGGCCCGGCTCCCGCCAGTTCTCGAACCGGATGGCCAGCTTGTACGTGGCGCTGCACTCCGGCATCCACTCGTGCTCCTGCAGGCCGAGGTACTGGAAGAAGTGCCTGACCGTGCTGAAGGTGGCCTCGCCGACGCCGATGGTCGGGATGTTCTTCGACTCGACCAGGGTCACCGAGACGCTGGGCCCGAAGGTCGCCTTGAGGTAGCAAGCAGACATCCAGCCGGCGGTGCCCCCGCCGACGATGACAACGTTCCTGATCATTCGAGACCTGCCTTCAGAGAGGTGTCGCAACGAACTCGGTCGGCCGGGCGGCGGGTTCAGATCCGCGCCCGGACCGCCCAGAGCTCGGGGAAGAAACGGTGTTCGGCGGCGCGCCTGAGCCATGCGGCGCCCGAGGTGCCGGCGGTCCCCGTCTTCGAGCCGAGCAGCCGCTCGACGGTCAGCAGGTGGGTGCTGCGCCACCGGCCGAGCTCGAAGGCGATGTCCACGAGGACCTCGGCCAGCAGGTACACGTCGTAGTGCTTGTCCTGCTGCGCGTAGACGGTGTGCCAGGCGTCGACGACCTCGTCCCGTTCGGGGTACGGCAGGCGCCAGTCCCGCTCGACGCTGCTGTCCGGCACGGGAAGTCCCCGCCGCCACAGCAGCCGCAGCACCGCGTCGTACAGGCTCATCTCGCCGAGCGTGCGCAGGAGTTCCCGGTGGACGGCCTCCTGGCCGCGGTGCACCTCGGCCATCGCCGGTACCTTGTGGCCCAGCAGGAACTCCATGTGCCGGTAGATGTACGACTGGAAGCCGGAGCCGTCGCCGAGCGCGTCGCGGAACTCGGCGTACTCGGTCGGGCTCATCGAGGTGAGCGCCTCCCACGAGCCGCACAGTGCCAGGCACGCCCGGTGCAGCCGGCGCAGTGCGCGCAGCGCCCCCGACAGGTCGTCCTCCTCCAGCAGGTCGCGGCCGCTCACCGCTTCCGTGCAGACGAGCTTGAACAGCAGCTCCATGACCTGGGTGACGATCAGGAAGGACGGTTCGCTCCCCGACGCGGTCCGGGTGCGCTGCAGCGACAGCAGGACGTCACTCGACACGTACTGCACGAACGGGTTTCCGGGCTGGTTATCGGGATATTCCATAACTCTCTCAAGGTCCCGTTCGGTCCATACAGGCGGAATTGCAAAATCCGGGCATGCGGGGACCTCGACCCGATGAAATGACCCCCGTCGAACCCGAGTCGGCATGTGGACTGGGTTTGAATCACTGTGAAGATGGGGCAGCCCTCGACGGCTGCAGACCCGCTCCCCCGGCCTCGATGAGGCTGATCTCGATACAAGCAGCGCTTCCCGGCCAGCGTCAAGGGGCTGACTACAAGCGGAAGGTGAAGGGATTTCGCAGGTCGTTTCCGATCCGGACAGATTGCCTTCTATGAAACTATGCCTCGAATGCGCGAGGCGGTGCCGGTTGTCGCTTTTACGGCGATCGGCCCGCCCCGGCCGGCGCCCCCGGGCCGGGGCCCGCCGGGCACCGTACGCCAAACCTGGTACGCCCCAAATTTTCCGCAAGGATTCGCCGTCCGGGGCGCGTTGGAGCCGGCCTCGGCTAAAGAAGGGTGCGACAGAAGTCAAGGCTGGCGACGCTGCGGATCTTGTGATTTGCTCCGTCGGGTGTTGAAGACTGGCAAGGAGCACCTAGAGAGCCTGCAAGACGGCCGCCGCGTCTACGTCGGTCGCACACGTGTCGATGACGTGACCACGCATCCCGCGTTCGCACGCGCGGCCCGGACCATTTCCGGTCTTTACGACATGAAGGCCGACCCCGCCCACCGGGAAGTGATGACTTACCTGGAGGACGGGGAAAGACACAGCACCTACTTCATGCGCGCCAGAACCCGCGAGGATCTCGAAAAGCGATCCGCGGCCCACCGGCGCACCGCAGAGCTGACCTACGGCCTGCTGGGCCGTTCACCGGACTATGTGGCGAGCTTCGTCACCGGTATGGCCATTTCGCCCGAGGTGTTCAAGGACAGGGCCGGCCACATTTCCGCGTACTGGCGTCACATGCGCGACAACGACGTGTACGCCGCGCACGCCATCGTGGCCCCCCAGGCCGCCCGTGACCCGGCGTTCTACGAGCGGCAGAACCTGCCGATCCCCACCCTGCGCGTCGTCGACGAGGACGACGCGGGTGTCGTCGTGCACGGCATGAAGATGCTCGCGACCGGGGCGATCCTCGCCAACGAGATATGGATCGGGAACATCCTTCCGCTGGCCCCGGAGAACGAGGCCGAATCCATCACGACGGCCGTGCCGTGCAACGCCCCGGGTGTTTCCCTGTGGTCCCGGAAACCGCTGGAGAACTCCGCGGCCTCCGAGTTCGACGGCCCCTTGAGCTGGCGGTTCGACGAGACCGACGCCATGGTGCTCTTCGATCACGTGCACATTCCCTGGGAACGCGTCTTCGTGCACAACGACGTGCCGCTCTCCCGCGAGCTGTACTTCCGCACCCCGGCGCACGCCTACGGAAACCACCAGTCCAACGTGCGTTTCCGCGCGAAACTCGAACTGCTGGTGGGCGTCGCGAGCAGAATCGCCCAGTCGACCGGCGCCGACCAGGTGCCGGCCGTACGCGAAAAGCTCGGCCGGCTCGCTTCCCAGGAAGCCCTGCTGGCCGGACTCATCGACGGGCAGATCTGGGCGGCGGAACCGTGGGGCGACGGCTATGCCTGCTACAACCGGCGCTCGATGTACGCCGCCATGAACTGGTGCGTCGAGCACTATTCCGAACTGGTCGACGTCCTGCGCGAGCTGTGCGGCGGAGGCTCCCTGCAGTTCCCCGCCGACCACACCGTGCTCGACGACGAGGAACTCGGCCCGGTCTTCCGCGAATTCTGGCACACCCCGCAGCTGGGCGCCGTCGAACGGATGAAACTGCACCGGCTGGCCTGGGACCTGGTGGGCAGCGAGTTCGCCGGCCGCCATCTGCAGTACGAGAAGTTCTACGCCGGCGCCGGGTTCATCGTGCGCGGCCACAACCACCGGGAAGCCCCCTGGCAGCGGTTCCACGGTCTGGTGGACGATCTGCTGGGCTCCTACACCCATCCCGCCGACCCCTCGCCGCAGTCGTGAGCGGCGAGCAGACACCGGCCGTGGACCTCGCCGACTTCCGGCTGGGCATGAGCCGGCTGGCCAGCGGGGTGAGCGTGGTCGCCACCGGATCGGCCGACGACCCGGCCGGCTGGCGGGGCATGACGGCCACCGCCGTCAGCTCCCTGTGCGCCGACCCGCCGAGCCTGGTCGCCTGCCTCAACCGCGGCACCGGCACCTACCGGGAACTGCGGCACAACAGCCTCTTCTCGGTGAACCTGCTCTCCAGCCGGGACGTCGCGCTCGCCCGGACCTTCGCCGGCCAGGACGTGTTCGGCGCCGAACGGTTCGCCCCCGACGCCTGGTCGACCGGCACCCTCGGCGTCCCCGTGCTGGCCGGCGCCCTGGCCTCCTTCGAATGCCGGGTCTCCCGGTCCGTCGACCACGGCACGCACGCGCTGCTCATCGGCGCCATCGCGTCGATCCGCTGGATGGACGAGGCCTCCAGCGGCCCCCTCATCTACCACCGTCACGAATTCCGCGACCTCGGCGCCGAGGTCGGGGTGACAGGAGGCTCCGCCACATGACCGAGCAGGCCGAGGAACGAGAAGGCATCGTCTCCGTCGACCGGCTGCGCAGCGCGGGCGCCGAGGCGTTCCCCGGAGCGCTCGCCGCCAAGGCCCTCTACCCGGACTCCCAGTTCGAGGTCGTCCTGGTGCGCGGCCCGAACAGCCGCAACGACTTCCACGTCAACCCCTACGACGAACTGTTCCTCCAGGTCGAGGGCACGATCCGGGTCGACACCCGGGAGGGCGCGGGCGCGGTGCGGCGCAACCTCGTCCACGAGGGCGAACTGTTCGTCGTACCCGCCGGCACCGCGCACTCGCCGCTCAGGCCCGCGGGTACCTGGGGGCTCGTGGTCGAGATCCGCCGCCGGCCCGGCGACGTCGAGGCCGTGGAGTGGTACTGCGACCGGTGCGACGCCCTGATCGAGCGGGTGACCATGGAGTCGTCGCAGATGATCGAGTCCCTCATGCCGCTGCTGAAGGAGTTCCAGGCGAGCGAGGACCGCCGGACCTGCCGTGCCTGCGGCTCGGTGCTGGCCGTGCCCGGCCCCTTCGTCCTGGACGGAACGGCGTGACCGGACCCCAGGACCTGACCGACTGCCACACCCACACCCTGCCCCGGCGCTGGCTGGACCTGGCCGAACGCTACGGCGACGACCGCTGGCCGGTACGGCGCCACGTCGACGCCTGCAGCGCGGACCTGTTCGTCGGCGGCAAGCACTTCCGCACCGTGCCGCACACCTGCTGGGACCCGGCCGCCCGCATCGAACAGATGGACGCCACCGGCGTCGCCCGGCAGTGGCTGTCCGTCACCCCGGTGATGTTCGGCTACTGGGCGCCGCCCCGCCAGTCGGCCGAGATGGCCCGGCACGTCAACGACGGCATCGCCGAGATGACCCGGTACGCGCCGGACCGCTTCACCGGCCTGGCCACCCTGCCGATGGGCGATCCGGACCTCGCGGTCGGGGAACTGGAGCGCGCGGTGGGCCAACTGGGGCTGAGCGGAGTGGAGATCGGCACGAACATCGCCGGCCGCGAACTCGACGACCCGATGTTCCGGCCCGTCTTCGAAGCCGTCGCCGAACTGGACGTGCCCGTCCTGGTGCACCCCTGGGACGTGCGCTCCGCCGACCGGCTGGCCCGCTACAACGCGATGTACACCGTCGGCATGCCCACCGAGACCGCCTACGCCGCGCTCGCCCTGCTGCAGGGCGGCGTACTCGCGCAGGTCCCCGGCCTGCGGGTGCTGCTCGCGCACGGCGCCGGCGCGCTCGCCTGGCTGCTGCCCCGGATCGACCGGGGCTGGCAGACCTGGCCGAAGCTGCGGGGAGGCGCGCCCGAACCGCCCGGCACGCTCGCCCGCCGCCTGTGGGCCGACTCCCTCGCCGGCGACGAGGCCAACCTCCGGCTCGTCGCGGAGCGGATCGGCTGGGACCACCTCGTGCTCGGCACCGACTACCCCTTCCCGTTCGGCGAGCAGCGCCCCGGGGACGTCGTGCACGAGTCCTCGCTGGACGCCGGCGTCAAGTCCCGCATCCTGCACGGCAACGCCTCCGTTCTGCTGCACGGAGCGCCCGGGGAACGGCCGTAGCGGCACCCATCACCGCCAAGAGAGAGGTAAGCATGGCTGACGAGTCGGCAATCCCGTCGGCGGAGGCCCGGTTCAGGGAACTCGGGCTGTCGTTCCCGGCCTCGCCCAAGCGGACCGGCAACTTCCTGAGCGCCGTCCAGGTCGGCGACCTGCTGTTCCTGTCCGGTCAGGGCAGCCACGACATCCTCGGCAAGGTCGGCGTCGACCTCGACGTGGACACCGCGTACCTGGCGGCGCGCGAGGCCGCGCTCCGGCTGCTCGCCCTGGTCAAGGAGGAACTCGGCTCGCTCGACCGGGTCCGGCGCATCGTGAAGCTGCTGGGGTTCGTCAACTGCGAGGCAGGGTTCGACCGTACCCCGCAGGTCCTCAACGGCGCCTCCGACCTGCTCGCGGAGATCTTCGGCGACGCGGGACGGCACGCGCGCTCGGCCATCGGCGCCATCGCGCTGCCCCACGACTTCGCCGTGGAGATCGAGATGATCGTGCAGGTGGAGCCGTGACCGGGACCCCGACGAGGCACAGGGGACCGGCATGAGCGCACTGACCCGCATCGGTCACTTCATCGGCGGCGAGGTGACGGACTCCCACGACGGCGCCACCATGCCCTCGGTCGACCCGACCAGCCGCGCCGCCTGGGCCGAGGTGGCCCGCGGCTCCGCGAAGGACGTCGACCGGGCGGTCACCTCGGCCCGCGAGGCCTTCGACGCCGGCCCCTGGCCCCGCATGACCCAGAACGAGCGCTCCGCCCTGCTGCACCGGTTCGCCGACATGCTGCTCGGCCACGCCGACGAACTGGCCCTGCTGGACACCCGCGACATGGGCCGGCCCCTGTCGCTGACCCGGGCCAACGACGTGGTGCGCAGCGCCGCCAACCTGCGGTTCTTCGCCGACGACGCCCGGCTGGCCGCCGACGTGTCCCTGCCCGGTCACCCGGGGCACCACATCTACACGCGGCACGAACCGGCCGGCGTCGTCGCCGCGGTCTCCCCGTGGAACTTCCCGCTCATGCAGGCCACCTGGAAGATCGCGCCCGCGCTCGCCTACGGCAACACCGTCGTGCTGAAACCGGCCGAGCAGAGCCCCGCCTCCGCGACCCGGCTGGCCGAGCTGGCCGTCGAGGCCGGTCTGCCGCCGGGCGTCCTCAACGTCGTCCACGGCACCGGGCCCGCCGGGGCGGGGGAGGCGCTCGTCTCCCACGAGGGCGTCGACCTGGTCACCTTCACCGGCGAGACGCGCACCGGCGAGGCGGTCATGCGGGCCGCCGCCGACGGGGTGCGGGCGGTCAGTTTCGAACTCGGCGGCAAGGGCGCCTCGATCGTCTTCGCCGACGCCGACCTGGACCGTGCCGTGTCCGTCGCGGCCGACGCGGCGTTCTCCAACGCCGGGCAGATCTGCCTCGCCGGATCGCGCCTGCTGGTCGAGCGGTCCGTCTACGGCCGGGTGGTCGACCTCCTGGTGGAGAAGGCGCGGCACCTGCGGCTCGGGGACCCGCGGGAACCGCGGACCGAGGTCGGGCCGCTGTCCTCGCAGGAGCACCACGCCAAGGTCACCGGCCATCTGCGCCGGGCGGCCGGGGAAGGTGCCGTCCTGCTGGCCGGACAGGCTCCCGACGGCTGGTGGGTGGCCCCGACCGTCGTCGTGGACGCCCCGTCCGACGCGGCGATCTGCCGCGAGGAGGTTTTCGGTCCCGTCCTCACGGTCCACCCCTTCGACACGGAGGAGGAGGCCGTCCACGCCGCCAACGCCACGCGCTACGGCCTTTCGGCGATGGTGTTCACGAGCCGGCTGGCCCGCGCGCACCGCGTCGCCGGACAGCTGCGGGCCGGCAACGTCTGGGTCAACTGCTTCTGGGTCCGGGACCTGCGCGCCCCGTTCGGCGGCTTCGGCCGGTCCGGCATCGGCCGGGAGGGCGGCGGACACTCCCGGGAGTTCTTCACCGAGGCGAAGACCGTGGTGATGGACGTCGGCTGAGCACGCCGTCCGCGATCCGGCACCGCCCGCGGTGCCACGACCACCGATCTCTTCCGAACGGCCGCCGCGTCGGCGGCCGTTCCCTGTGCAGGAGGTGTACTACTCGATGGACCTTGGCATACGCGGCCGTACCGCCGTCGTCTGCGCGTCGACCGCCGGCCTCGGCGAGGCCACCGCGCGCGCCCTCGCGGCGGAGGGCGCCCGGGTGGTGATCTGCGGGCGCCGCGGGGACGTGGCGAAGGCGATCGCGGCGGAACTGCCCGAGGCGGTGGGCGTCGAGATCGACCTCACCGCGCCGGACGGCCCCGCCCGCCTGATCGCCGCGGCCGAGGAGGCCTTCGGCCCGGTCGACATCCTCGTGCTGAACAACCCGGGCCCGCCGCCGGGCGGTTCGTCCGACATCAGCGACACCGACATCGTGGCCGCGACGGAGTCCCTGGTGCTGCCGCACCAGCGGCTGGTCTCCCTGGTGCTGCCGGGCATGCGGGAACGCGGCTGGGGCCGGATCCTCGCGCTGGCCTCGATCGGGGTCGTCGCCCCGATCCCCAGCCTGGCGCTGTCGAACATCGGCCGGGCGGCCCTCGCCGGATACCTCAAGACGCTCGCCACCGAGGTCGCGGGGGACGGGGTCACGGTCAACCTCCTGCTGCCCGGCCGCATCGCGACCGCCCGCACGGTGCAGATGAACACCTACCGCGCGGCCAAGGAGGGCGTCGGCGTGGAGGAGTTCGCCGCCCGCGCCCAGGCGGCCATCCCCGTCGGCCGGTACGGGAAGCCCGACGAGTTCGGTGCCGTGGCGGCCTTCCTGTGCAGCGAGGCGGCGTCGTACATCACGGGCACCGCCCTGCGCTGCGACGGCGGCGCCGTGCCCACCCTCTGACCCCGCCCGGCTGTCCCGGCAGGTACCACGGCCCCGGCACCCCCCGAGGGGTGC
>NZ_JBEYXJ010000061.1:0-23701 GCF_040645015.1 Streptomyces sp. NPDC046881
CCGGCGGGGAGGGGCACGTGCCGGCCCCGAAGGGCACCAAGGCGCGCGCGGCCCGGCCCCCGGTGTGGGACCGCAGTCCCGACTCCGTCGCCGCGGTGGGCGACTCCATCACGCGTGGTTTCGACGCGTGCACGGTGCTGTCGGACTGCCCGGAGGTGTCGTGGGCGACGGGCGGTGACGCCAGGGTGGACAGCCTGGCGGTCCGTCTGCTGGGCGTGACGAGGGCGGCGGAGCACAGCTGGAACTACGCGGTGACCGGCGCCCGCATGGCCGACCTGCCGGAGCAGATGGAGCAGGCCGCCGCCCACAGCCCGGAGTTGGTGACGGTGATGGTGGGCGCGAACGACGCCTGCCGGTCCTCGGCGTCGGCGATGACCTCGGTGGCCGACTTCCGCGCGGACTTCGAGGAGGCGATGGGCACCCTGCGCTCGTCGCTGCCGAAGACGCAGGTGTACGTGGCGAGCGTGCCGAACCTGAAGCGTCTGTGGTCCGAGGGCCGGACGAACATGCTGGGCAAGCAGGTGTGGAAGCTGGGCATCTGCCCCTCGATGCTGGCCGACGCGGACGATCTGACCCGTGCCGCGGCGGTGCGCCGGGACAGCGTGCAGCAGCGGGTGGTGGAGTACAACAAGGTGTTGAAGGAGGTCTGCGCGAAGGACCACCGCTGCCGCTTCGACGACAACGCGGTCTACGACTACCGCTTCGGCACGGACCAGCTCAGCCACTGGGACTGGTTCCACCCCAGCACGGACGGCCAGGCGCGGCTGGCGGAGATCGCGTACCGCAGGATCACGGCGAGGCGGCCGTGACCTAGGGTTTCCCACATGAACGAACTTTTCGGCACACTTTCCGACGGCACCCCGGTGCACCGGTGGACGCTGGAGCGCGGCGGGGCGCGGGTGCGGGTGCTGTCGTACGGCGGGATCGTGCAGTCGTTCGAGGTCCCGGACGGGGCCGGGTGGACGACGGACGTGGTGCTGGGCTTCCCGGATCTGGACGGCTATCTGGCGCATCCGGAGCCGTACCTGGGTGCCGTGATCGGCCGGTACGCGAACCGGATCGGGGGCGGCCGGTTCACGCTGGACGACCGGACGTACGCGCCGGCGCGGAACGACGGCCCGAACTCGCTGCACGGCGGCGAGCGCGGTTTCGACAAGCGGGTGTGGGAGGTGACGCCCGTCGCGCACGGGCTGCGCCTGAGCCGGGTGAGCCCGCACGGCGAGGAGGGCTTTCCGGGCCGGCTGGCGGTGACGGTGACCTACACGCTCGGGGCGTCGGGTGCGCTGCGGATCGCGTACGAGGCGGTCACCGACGCGCCGACGGTGGTGAACCTGACGAACCACACGTACTGGAACCTGGGCGGCTCCGGCCACACCGGCGGCCACGAGCTGCGGCTGGCCGCGTCCCGGTACACGCCGGTGGATGCGGACCTGATCCCCGCCGGGGGGCCGGCGGACGTCGCGGGGTCCCGTTTCGATTTCCGTACGGCCCGGAAGACCGGCTCCGGCTACGACCACAACTTCGTGCTCGACAAGGGGCTGACCGGGGCGGCCGAGCAGGTGGCCGAGCTGCACGACCCGGCGTCCGGGCGGACCCTCATGGTGGCGACGACCGAGCCGGGCCTCCAGCTGTACACCGCCGACCACCTGTCCGGCCCGTTCTTTCCCGGCGCGGGGATCGCCCTGGAGACGCAGCACTTCCCGGACTCCCCCAACCGGCCCGACTTCCCGAGCACGGTGCTGCGGCCCGGGGAGGTCTTCCGGTCCGAGACGGTGTACGCCGTCTCGGCGGCCTAGGATCACCCGCCCCCGGACAGCGCGGAGGCCTCCGCGCCGGCGAGGACGGACGTCCCACCGGCCCGGAGGCCTCGACCGTGGCGAGCAACCTCACCACCGAGCCGCCTGCTGCCCGACTCAGCCACCAGCACCAGCACCGGCACCCGCGCCAGCACCGGCCCCAGCACCCGCACCGGCACCGGCGCCAGCACCAGCACCCGCACCGGCTCCAGCGCCCGCACCCGCACCCGCACCGGCCCCGGCGCCCGCACCAGCACCCGCACCAGCCCCGGCACCCGCGCCAGCACCTGCACCAGCTCCGGCCCCAGCACCCGCACCGGCTCCGGCGCCCGCACCAGCACCCGCACCAGCCCCAGCACCTGCGCCAGCTCCAGCCCCAGCGCCCGCCCCAGCACCCGCCCCAGCACCTGCGCCAGCTCCAGCCCCAGCGCCCGCCCCAGCACCTGCGCCAGCTCCAGCCCCAGCGCCCGCCCCAGCACCCGCACCGGCTCCAGCCCCAGCGCCCGCACCGGCGCCGGCACCCGCACCGGCTCCAGCACCCGCACCCCTGCCCTTGCCCTTGCCCTTGCCCGGCTTGTGGTTCTTGTGGTGGTGGTCGCCCTGGGGCTTGTGCTTGGCCTGGTCATGCACCTGGGTGTGTACCGCCTGCGGCGCGACCGTCGGTGCGGCGAAGGCGGTGGTGGGGAGCAGGACACCGCCCGCTGCCAGGGTGACCGTGGTGGCCAGCATCGCGAGCCGCTTCTTGAAGGTCTTGCGCTCGATGTTCGTCATGGGAATCCGCCTCCGTGGGGGTTGATGCCCGAGCCGTTCTCGGGCTGCTTCAAATGAACCCCGGCGGCGGCACCCCGGTCAGGTTCCGGGAAGTCGTAACTTGACGAACCGGACATACCACTGTTAAACGCACAAAACGAGCCCCGGCCCAGGGGTCAGGTCCCGGGCCGGGGCTGCTCATGCGGGAGGCTTGTCCCGGATCAGACGTTAATCGGCGCGCTCAGCCTCCGGTCGGCGATGGAGCGTCCGGCGGTGATCTCGTACGAACCCTTCACACATGCCCACGCCTTCCCCGTCTCGTCCCAGACCTCGAAGGCGCGGCGCGGCAGCTCCACGGTGACCTCGGCGCTCTCCCCCGGCCCGGCCTCGACGGATGCGAAGCCCGCCAGCCGGCGTGCCGGGCGCTCGGGGCCGGGCCCGGCCGGGGAGACGTAGACCTGGACGACCTCCCGGCCGGCCCGCTCGCCGGTGTTGCGCACGCGGACGCGGACGGTGGTGCCGTCGACGTCCAGGGACTCGTAGGCCCAGTCGGTGTAGCCGAGGCCGTGCCCGAAGGGGTACGCGGGGGTGCGGCCGGCCCGTTCCCAGGCCCGGTAGCCGATGAAGACGCCCTCGGTGTACGGCAGTTCGCCGTCGACCGGGACGACCTGGGTGACCGGGGCGTCGGCGAGGGAGCCCCAGGTGGTGGGGAGCCGGCCGCCGGGCTCGTGGGCGCCGGTGAGGACGTCGGCGAGGGCGGCGCCGCCCTCCTGGCCGGGGAACCAGGTCAGCAGGACGGCGGCGACCTCGTCCCGCCAGGGCAGCTCCACCGGGGAGCCGGCGTTGACGACCACGACGGTGTTCGGGTTGGCGGCGGCGACCGCGCGGACCAGCTCGTCCTGGCGGCCGGGCAGGGCGAGGTCGCGGCGGTCGAAGCCCTCGGACTCCACGCGGTCGGTGGTGGCGACCACGACGACGGCCGTGTCCGCGCCGCGGGCGGCCTCGACGGCCTCGGCGATCAGCTCGTCGGGGTCGCGCTGCGGTCCGGAGTGGGCGAGCGCGAAGCCGACCACCTTCATCGGGAGGTCCTCGGGGATCCGGACGACGTGGGTGAGGGAGACGTCGACCGGTTCGCCGGCGGTCAGCTCCACCTCGGCGCGGGGGGCGGGGGCGCCGAAGAAGGCCTCGAAGGGGTCGTCCTCGGCGGGGCGCTGGTCGTCGTCGTAGTACGTCGTGCCGCCGACGGTGAGGGTGAAGGGGCCCGTGCCCTTGATCCCGAAGGTGTGCGGGCCGGACTCGCGGGGGGTGAAGGTGCCGGTCAGCTCGACGGTGTGCAGGGTGTCGTGGGTGACGCCGTCGGGGAGGTCGGAGCCCATCCACTGGATGAGGCCGCTGGGGGCGGAGCGGGTGCCGATGACCTTGCCGGCGGCGTCGCGGCACACGGCCCGCAGGGTGAAGCCCTGGTCGGCGACGGCCATTTCGGTGGCCGGGTCGGCGCCGACGGCGTAGGTGAGGGCGCCCTCGGGGAGCGCGGCGGTGAGGCCGTCGAGCGGGGAGACGATCCGGGCCGGGAAGACGGTGGCCGAGCCGCCGCCGAGCACGCGGGCGTCGCGGGCGGCGGCGCCGATCAGGGCCACGGTGCCGTGCGGCGGCAACGGCAGGGCGCGGTTCTCGTTGCGGACGAGGACGAAGGAGCGGCGGGCGATCTCGCGGGCCAGCGCCTCGCCGTCGACCGGCGCGGGCGGCTCGGCGACCGCCGGTTCGGCGCCGGCCAGGATGCCGACGCGGGCGGCGAGCCGCAGGACCCGGCGGACGGCCGTGTCGACCGTGGCCTCGGCGACCCTGCCGTCCCGCACGGCCTGGGCGAGGGCGGGGCCGTAGACGGTCCGGGGGCCGGGCATGGCGACGTCCAGGCCGCCGTTGACGGCCCCGACGGTGTCCCGGGCGGCCGTCCAGTCGGAGACGTTGAAGCCGTCGAAGCCCCATTCGCCGCGCAGGACCTCGTTGACGAGGTGGTGGTGCTCGGTCATCGTCGTGCCGTTGACGGTGTTGTAGGCGGTCATAACGCCCCAGGGGCGGGCGTTCTCCACGATGGCCTCGAAGGGGGCCAGGTACAGCTCGCGCAGGGCGAGTTCGGGGACCAGGTTGTTCACCGTGAGGCGGTCGGTCTCGGCGTCGTTGGCGACGAAGTGCTTGACGGTGGTGCCGACTCCGCCGGACTGGACGCCGCGGACGTAGCCGGCGCCGATGACGCCGGTCAGGTACGGGTCCTCGCTGTAGCACTCGAAGTGGCGGCCGCCGAGCGGGGAGCGGTGCAGGTTGACCGTGGGGGCGAGCAGGACGTGGACGCCCTTGCGGCGGGCCTCCTGGGCGAGCAGGACACCGGCGCGGCGGGCGAGTTCGGGGTCCCAGGCGGCGGCGAGCGCGGTCGGGGAGGGCAGGGCGACGGAGGGGTCGTCGGCGGTCCAGCGCACGCCCCGGACGCCGATCGGGCCGTCCGACATCACCAGGGACTTCAAGCCGATCTCGGGCAGCGCGGGCAGGGTCCACATGTCCTGGCCGGCCAGCAGTCGTGCCTTGGCGTCGAGGTCGAGCGCGCCGAGGGCGGCCTCCACGACCGCCTCGCGGGCCTCGTCTGCCGGGGTGGGCTGGGCTCCCGCCATAGCGGTTCCTCCTCGTCGAGTCCGTGCAGGTGGGTCCATCGTGCCCGGGTGGCCTGTAGAGCGGTAGGTTTCGTTATCTTGCCGTTACAGTCGGGGCGGGGGGATGTCGTACGGTGACGTCATGAACGCGAGGGTCAGGAGCGAGGAGCGGCGCGCGGAGATCGTCGGGGCCGCGCTCGAGGTGATCGCCGAGCGGGGGTACCGGGGGGCGAGCCTGGCCGCGGTGGCCGAACGCGTCGGGCTCACCCAGCAGGGGCTGCTGCACCACTTCCCCACCAAGGACGCCCTGCTCGTGGCCGTGCTCCAGGAGCGGGACCGGTGGGACGCGGTGCCGGACTCGCAGTGGCGGGTGGATCTGCTGGCCTCGCTGGTGGAGTACAACGCGATGCGGCCGGGGATCATCCAGACCTTTTCCGCGCTGCTCGGCGAGAGCGTGACGGAGGGGCATCCGGCGCGGGACTACTTCACCGAGCGGTACGCCCGGGTCCGCGCGACGATGGCCTCGGTCCTGCGCGCCGAGTACGGCGACCGGCTGCCGAACGGGCTCACCCCCGAGCGGACCGCTCCGCTGCTGGTGGCGGTGATGGACGGCCTCCAGTACCAGTGGCTCCTGGACCCGGGGTCGGTGGACATGCCGGGTGCCTTCCGCGACTTCCTGCGGCTGCTGGGCGAGCCGGTGGAGTAGGGCGCGCCCGGAAGCCGGCCGCACCGCAACTCCCCCCGGGGCGTGGGGAACCGGGCGAGCGGCCATGGCGGGCAGCCCCCGCGGCGCATACCGTGGAGCGGCCCGTGTCCGCCGGTGAGGGAAGGACCCGACCCCCTTGACCCGTATACGCGTTCATCTAGGCGTCCTCGGTCTGGCCCTGGTGGCCGGGCTGGCCGCTCCCCCGGTCCCGGCCTCCGCCGCACCGGCCACCGCCCCCTCCCCCACCGTCGAGGAGCAACGGCTCGACCAGCCGGCGCCACAGGAGATCCTGCGGCGGTCCGGCTTCGACGACGCGGCCCCGGAGTTCGGCCGTGCGCTGGAGCGGGCGCACGACTACGCGCAGGCCCGCCGCATCGTCGTACGGCAGGGATCCGCGCTGTGGCGGCGGGCCGTGGACCGGGCGCAGGGGCGGGGACCGGCGGGTGGCGACCTGAGCCGGGACGACGACCGGCCGCTGTACTGGGCGCGGCTCGGGATGAGCCGGGAAGTGCGGACGTGGGAGCCGCGGTTCGGCCTCACCGACGAGCAACGCGACGCGCTGCTGGACCGGTTGGAGCGGACCTCTCGGGGGCAGACCGACATCCGCTACCCGGCGCGGGGCCGCCTGCTCCGCGTGCTGCTCACCGGCTTCGACCCCTTCACGCTGGACCGGGACATCCGCATCTCCAACCCCTCCGGGGCGACGGCGCTCGCGCTCGACGGCACGGTGGTCGAGACGGCGCGGGGCCCGGCCCGGATCGAGACCGCCGTGTTCCCGGTGCGCTGGCGGGACTTCGCCGAGGGCACGGTGGAGCGCACGCTGCGCCCGTACCTGCCGGAGATGGACCTGTTCACGACCGTGAGCCAGGGCCGCGTCGGCCGGTTCGACATCGAGCGCACCAACGGAGCCTGGCGCGGCGGCTTCCCGGACAACGACAACGTCTCCCGGACCGGGACCGTCCCGGTCGCCGACCCGGCGGCACAGCCGCAGTGGACGGGCACGACGCTGCCGTACGCCGCCGTGGTGGCCGCGCGGACGGGCCCCTTCCCGGTCTACGACCACACGGAGGTGACCGAGATCCCGGCGGGCGGCGGCGATCCCGTCGTACGGCCGGACGGGCCGACCCCCGGCTCCACCGCGCGCGCCGGGGCCGGCGGCGACTACCTGTCCAACGAGATCGCCTACCGGGCCACGCTGCTGCGGGACCGGCTCGGGCTGCGCGACACCCTGCCCGGCGGGCATGTGCACACCCCGGTGCTCCGGTTCGGGACCGGGAACACCACCGAGGTGACCGACCCCGAGTTCGTGCGCAACCGGCTGGACATCATCGGCCAGGTGCGGTCGATCGTCGCCGTCGCCGTCAGTGCGACGGAGCGAAGGCCAGGCTGATGCCGAGGCCGGCCAGGACGGAGCCGATGACCTTGTTGAGGACCTTCTGGGCGCGGAGCATCAGCGTGCGCATGCGCTCCTGCGAGAAGAAGAGCGCGACGACGCCGAACCACAGCAGGTGGGCCAGCGACATGAACAGGCCGTAGCCCACCTGCCGCCAGACCGGCGTGCCGGGGCTGACGACCTGGGCGAAGGTGGAGACGACGAACAGGGTGGTCTTGGGGTTGAGGACGTTGGTGAGGAAGCCGGTGCGCAGCGCGGCGAGCGGTGTCAGCGCGGTCTTGTGCACCAGGTCCACCTCGACCTCGCCGCGGGTGCGGAAGGTGCGTACGCCGACGTGGACGAGGTAGGCGGCGCCGATCAGCTTGACGACCGTGAACAGGAAGGTGGAGGAGGCGATCAGCAGGCCCACGCCGAGCATGGTGTAGGTGACGTGGACCAGCACGCCGGCGGCGACGCCCGCGGCGGCGAACAGGCCGGTGCGGCGGCCGTACAGATAGCTGTTGCGGACGATCATCGCGAAGTCGGCGCCAGGGGCGATGACGGCCAGGACGGTGATGACGGCGACGGCGAGTATCTCGGTCACGGGACGACGTTCTCCTCTGCGGTCTCGTCGGTGCCGTCCCCGGCGCACTCCTCGCCCAGCAGGTCCCGGGCGAGGAGCGTGGCACCCGCAACCGCGCCCGGCATCAGGAACACCGCGACGAACGGAACCAGGAAGGCGAGGCCCAGGGGCGTGCCGAAGCCCCAGACCAGGGTCTTGCGGGAGCGGAGCAGGGTGAGCCGGGCGCGCAGGTCGACGTCCCGGCGCTGCAGTGCCACCGCGGCGAGTTCCTCGGTGAGGAAGAAGCCGGTGACGAAGAAGCCGATGACGGGTACGACGGTCTGCCCGACGAACGGCAGGAACCCGAGGGCGAAGAGCAGGACGCCCCACAGGCCGGCCCGGACCAGGATGCGCAGGCTGTCGCGGGCGGAGATCCACAGCTCGCGCCAGAGCGGGCGGCCGGAGCGGGGAGCGGTGCCGTCGGGCGAGACGTCGGCGTCGACCTGTTCCGAGAGGCTCTCGTAGAAGGGCTGGCCGACCAGCAGGGTGACGGCGGTGAAGGTCAGCACGGCCAGCAGCAGGCCGAGGGCGAACAGGACGGCCGTCAGGAAGCCGCGGAAGAGGCCCTGCCAGGGGCTGGACCAGTCGTCCGCGAACGGGGTCGCCCAGCCGACCGCGTCCTCGCCCCACACGGCGAGCGCGACCAGCGCGGCGGCGTACAGGACCAGCGTGATCAGGCCGGGCAGCAGTCCGAACCCGTACCGCCGTCCGTGCCGGGCCACCCAGCGCTGGCCCTTCAGCAGATAACCGAAACCCACCCCAAGATCGCGCATGGCGAGGACTTTACTGGCTCGGCCGGACCGGTGCGGCTGCTCAGACGTCCAGCATGCGGCGGAGCAGGTCGCGCAGGGAGCCGCGCTCGTCGTCGGTGAGGGCGGCGAGCGGTTCGCGCGCGAAGTGCAGGCCCTCGCGCAGGTCCCGGGCCATCCGGCGGCCCTCCTCGGTGGCGGCGGCCACCTTCACCCGGCGGTCGGCCGGGTCGGGGCGGCGCTCCACCAGGCCGCGGGACTCCAGGCGGTCCACGATCCCGGTGACGTTCGACGGCTCGCACTTCAGCTTCTGCGCCAGCTTGCGCATGGGCAGCGGTTCCAGCGAGAGCAGGCTGAGGAGCCGGGCCTGCGGACCGGTCAGCGTGTGCTCGCCCGCCGCCTTCTCGTAGTCCGCGTAGAAGCGGGCCACGACGTCACCGATCAGCTCGACGACTTCCAGGGTGAGGGCGTCGGGGCGATGACTCTTCGATGGGGTGGACATGACGTCCAGGATACCCGGTTACTTGACAGCATGAAATATTCAGGTGCAGGGTTGTTTAAGGTACTGAAGTAACAGGAAAGGCTCTGTCATGATCAACCGCGAGTGGCACCTGCTCAGCCGTCCCGTCGGCTGGCCGAAGCCCGAGGACTTCGCCCTGGTCGAGGCGCCGGTCCCGACCCCGGGCGAGGGTCAGGTGCTGGTGCGGAACAAGTACCTTTCCGTCGACCCCTATATGCGCGGCCGGATGAGCGAGGCGAAGTCGTACGTCGCCCCCTTCGAGCTGGGCAAGGTCATGCAGGGCGGCGCGGTCGGCGAGGTGGTCGAGTCCCGCGCCGAGGGCATCGCGGTCGGCGACCACGTCCTGCACTTCCTCGGCTGGCGCGAGTACGCGGCCGTGGACGCCAGGCACGCCGTGAAGGTGGGCCCGACCGCCGTCCCCGCCGTCAAGGTCGACGCCGGCGCCCCGGACGTGCCCCTGTCGGCGTACCTGGGCGTCCTCGGCATGACCGGCCTGACCGCCTACGCCGGCCTGCTGCGCACCGCCTCCTTCAAGGAGGGCGACGCCGTGTTCGTCTCGGGCGCCGCCGGGGCCGTGGGCAGCCAGGTGGGCCAGATCGCCAAGCTCAAGGGCGCCTCCCGGGTCATCGGCTCGGCCGGCTCCGACGAGAAGGTCAAGCTGCTGGTGGAGGAGTACGGCTTCGACGCCGCGTTCAACTACAAGAACGGCCCGGTCGCCGAGCAGCTGCGCCAGGCCGCGCCCGACGGCATCGACGTCTACTTCGACAACGTCGGCGGGGACCACCTGGAGGCCGCCATCGGCTCCCTGAACGAGGGCGGCCGGATCGCGGTCTGCGGCATGATCTCGGTCTACAACAACACCGAGCCCGCCCCCGGCCCGAAGAACCTCGCCCGCCTCATCCAGACCCGCGGTCGCATCGAGGGCTTCCTGGTCGGCGACCACTACGACCTCCAGCCGCAGTTCGTCCAGGAGGTCGGCCCGTGGGTCGCCTCGGGCGCGCTGAAGTACCGGGAGACCGTGGTCGAGGGCATCGAGAACAACCTGGAGGCGTTCCTCGGGGTCCTGCGCGGCGACAACGTCGGCAAGATGGTCGTGAAGCTCTAGCCTTCCCGCGATTTTCGGCATGCGGTAACTTCTTTCCGAAACCCGTCGTCGATCGTGGGCGCGAGTCGCGGCGGACCGAGGAGGAGGACAACCGCATGCCCATCACGCAGTCCGACGTTCTGTACACCGCCGTCGCCACCGCCCAGAACGGCCGCGACGGGCGGGTCGCCACGGACGACGGCCGACTCGACCTCGTCGTCAACCCGCCGAAGGAGATGGGCGGCAGCGGGTCCGGGACCAACCCGGAGCAGCTGTTCGCCGCCGGTTACAGCGCCTGCTTCCAGGGGGCGCTGGGTGTGGTCGCCCGGCAGGAGGGCGCCGACGTCTCCGGGTCGACCGTCACGGCGAAGGTCGGGATCGGGAAGAACGACGACGGGTTCGGGATCATCGTGGAGATCTCGGCGAGCATTCCGAACGTGGACGCGGCGACCGCGAAGGCTCTGGTCGAGAAGGCCCACCAGGTGTGCCCCTACTCCAAGGCGACTCGGGGCGACGTCACCGTGACGCTGGTCTGACCTTCGTCGTTTCCACATCGGCAGCCGCACCCTTGGACGTGGGGTGCGGCTGTTCTTCCGGCCGGGGGAGCATGAGCGGGTGCTCGCAGTTCCCCGCGCCCCTTCAGGGCGCTGCCAGAGCCGCCTGCTGGACGGCGGCCGCGAGCCTGTTGTTCTCGGGGGCGGCCCCGCCCGGGAACGCGAACCTGCGCCTCGTGTAGGCGTAGGCGATGCCGCTGTGCGGGTCCGCGAAGGCCTGGACGCCGTTGGCGCCGCTGTGCCCCAGGGTCGCGGCGCCCAGGAAGGGGTGCCAGGTGTCGGCGGTCGCCTGGAAGCCGAGGCCGAAGGACTTGTGGGCGCGGTCCACCAGGTCGTAGCCCGTGGAGTGGATCTGGCCGAACTCCGCCAGCGTGTCCTCCTTCAGCAGCGGGGCCCTGCCGTCCACCTCGCTGATCATCGCCGCGTACATGCCCGCGAGGCCGCGTGCCGAGCCGACGCCGCCCACCGAGGCGGGGCCCTTGGCGCGGACCAGCCGCTCGTTCGCCAGGCTCTCCAGGTCGGTGGGCTGCGTGCCGTGCCGGTTGAAGGCGATCGACAGCAGGGTGTGCGGGCCGGTCGGTACGGCGTCGAGCTGGGCCTGCTGCGCGGGGGTCGGCAGCATCGGCTGGACCGTGCGGAAGCGCGGCTCGTGCGCGGCCGGCAGGCCCAGATGGAGGTCGAGGCCGTGGGGGGCGCGGATCCGCTCCTCGTAGACCTCCTGGAGGGTACGGCCCGTCGCCCGGCGGACGACCTCGCCGGTCAGCGCGCCGATGACCAGCGCGTGGCAGCCGAACGCCGTGCCCGGCCGCCAGAAGGGCCGCTGGTCGGCGAGGCGTTCGGCGATCATCCGGTCGTCGGCCAGCTCGGCGGGGGTGAACCCGGTGTCGGTGCCGACCAGCCCCGCGCGGTGCGCGAGCAGGTCCCGCAGGGTCAGCGCGCCCTTGCCCTCGGCGGCGAACTCCGGCCAGTAGTAGGTGACCTTCCGGTCCAGCTCCAGCGTGCCGTCCTGCACGAGCAGTGCCGCGACCAGGTGGGCCGCGCCCTTCGTCGCCGAGTACACGGCGTACAGCGAGTCGCCCGTCGCCCCGGGGCCCGCCCACAGGTCCACGACCCGGCGGCCGTGGACGTACGCGCACAACTGGCCCTCGTAGTCCTGCCGTTCCCCGGCGACGAGGGCGGCGAACTCCTCGCGCACCGGCTCGAAGCCCTCGGCGACCGTGCCCTGGACGGTGATCTCCTGCGTCATCCGCTCTCCTCGACCGATCCGCTGCTCGCTGCTTGCCGTCGGCGCAACGCCCCTGTCGATCTCGGGCGTTCCCGAGATCGGTACGGCGGGACGTGCCCGTTCGACTCAACCCCCGTGCGGGCCGGTGGGTGTCACGGATGCCCCGGATGACGGAGGGGACGGGACGGCGCGGCGTGCGCCGGGGCGTACCGCGGTGCGCTCAGGTGCACCACCACAGAAAGCGGTCGCAGGTCTTGGTGGGCGAGGGCTCGGGGGTGGGGGCGGCGGTCGTCGGGGCCGCGGTGGGGGTGCCGGCGGGCGCGCTGGCGGCCGGGCCGGCGGGGGTGGTCGCGGCCGTACCGGAGCCCGTGCCGGCCGACGGTCGGCCCTCGTCGGTGTCTCCGGCCGAGGGGGAGGCGGACTCCTTGCCCTTGTCCTTGTCCTTGTCCTTCGCGGACTTCGAGGGGGACGCGGAGGCCGAGGCGTCCGGGGAGGCGGAGCGGTCCGCGCCCGGGGAGGTGCCGGAGGCGGCGCCGATCGGGTCCGCGGTGCGGTCCGGTGCGGGCGAGGCGGCGCCGCCGTCCGCCGTGGTGTTCCCGGCGGGAGCCGGGGTGTCGCCGGCGAACGGCGAGAAGGGCGCGTCCGTGCCGAGTTCGGCGAGGCTCAGTCCGCCGGCCGCGAGCACGAACCCGGCCGCGATCAGCACGGTGCGGCGACGGCGACGGCGGTGCACGGCGGCCTTGCGGTCCCGCCGGCTCGCCCCGGCCCGGGCGGCCCGCCGGCCGCCGGGGGCTGCCTCCTCGGCGGTCCCGCGGTCGGCGTCCTCGTCCGCGTCCTCGTCCGCGTCCTCGTCCGGGTACTCCCCCGCGACCTCGTCCGCGTACTCGTCCGCACGGCCGTCGGCGTGGGCGGCCCCGCCGGTCTCCTGCCACCGGTCCGGCTGGTCCGGTGCCTCGGGGGCGCCGAGCGGGTCGTAGGGGGCGTCGTACGGGTTGTCGTACGCCGTCGGTGGCTGCGCGTACCCGTGCTCGTACACGTGCGGGTGCGCGGTCGGCGCGGCCGTGGTGACGGCGAGGCGGTCGGCCGGCGTTCCGCACCCGGGGCAGGCCAGGGCGCCGTTCAGGTGCCGTTGGCACGGGGGGCAGTAGTCCATGACGCGGGAAGACTAAGGTCCGCGCGGGTCCCGTTCCAGGCGGGGCTGTGAAGGTTTCGTGCGAGATCGAAAGAGTTCTCGAAAGGCTTGCCGAAACCGTTACCTGTTCGCCCCATTGACACCCCTGCCGGACCATCCTTACTGTCACGCCAGCATTTCGAACGTGTGACGAAATCTCGAACAGCTGAGGGGCAACTGCCGTGCGCATCACCGGAATCAGCACGCACGTGGTCGGCACGCCGTGGCGCAACCTGACCTACGTCCAGGTGCACACCGACGAGGGCATCACGGGAGTCGGCGAGACCCGGATGCTCGGGCACACCGACGCGCTGATCGGCTATCTGCGGGAGGCCCAGGCCAACCACATTCTCGGATCCGACCCGTTCGCTGTCGAGGACCTGGTACGCCGTATGAAGTACGGCGACTACGGCCGCGCCGGCGAGATCGTCATGTCCGGCATCGCGGTCGTCGAGATGGCGTGCTGGGACATCAAGGGCAAGGCCCTGGGCGTGCCGGTGTGGCAGTTGCTCGGCGGAAAGGTGACCGACAAGGTCAAGGCGTACGCCAACGGGTGGTACACGACCGAGCGAACGCCGGAGGCGTACCACAAGGCCGCCCAGGGGGTGATGGAGCGCGGGTACAAGGCGCTGAAGATCGACCCGTTCGGTACCGGGCACTTCGAGCTGGACCACGAGCAGACCCTGTACGCGGTCTCGCTCATCGAGGCGGTGCGGGATGCCATCGGCCCGGAGGCCGAGCTGATGCTGGAGATGCACGGCCGGTTCTCCCCCGCCACCGCCGTCCGGCTGGCCAGGGAGATGGCCCCCTTCAAGCCGGCCTGGCTGGAGGAGCCGGTGCCGCCGGAGAACCTGAAGGCGCTGGAGAAGGTCGCCGCCAAGGTCGACGTCCCGGTCGCCACCGGTGAGCGCATCCACGACCGCATCGAGTTCCGCGAGCTGTTCGACAGCCAGTCCGTGGACATCATCCAGCCGGACGTCGGCCACATCGGCGGCATCTGGGAGACCCGGAAGCTGGCCGCCACCGCGGAGACCCACTACATGCTGGTCGCCCCGCACAACGTGGGCGGGTCCGTGCTCACCGCCGCCTCCCTCCAGGTCGGGTTCACCGCCCCGAACTTCAAGATCCTGGAGCACTTCAACGACTTCGCGGACGCGGAGATCAAGAAGGTGGTCAAGGGCGCGCCGAAGGTCGTGGACGGCTACTTCCACCTCTCCGACGCGCCGGGTCTCGGCGTCGAGCTCGACGTCGACGCGGCGGCCGAGTTCCCGCAGCAGCAGGCCCGGTTCGACCTGTGGGCCGAGGGCTGGGAGCAGCGCAAGCCGAAGGCCACCCAGTGAGTTCCCAGGTCCTGGTCGAGGCTCCGGGCGTGCACCGGGTCGAGGCCCACACGCCGCGCGAGCCCGGTCCCGGCGAGGCGCTGGTCGCGGTGCACGCGGCCGGCATCTGCGGCAGCGACCGCGAGGTGTACCAGGGCAACCGGCCCGAAGGGTACGTGCGGTATCCGCTCACGCCCGGGCACGAGTGGTCCGGGACCGTGCGGGCGGTGGGGGCCGGGGTGCCGGGCGCGCTCGTCGGCCGCAAGGTGGTCGGCGAGGGCTTCCGCAACTGCCAGGTCTGCGACCGCTGTCACGCGGGCGAGACCACGCTGTGCACGGCCGGGTACGAGGAGACCGGGTTCACCCAGCCCGGCGCCATGGCGGCCACGCTCACCCTGCCCGCCCGGCTGCTGCACGTCCTGCCGGACGGGGCCGACCTGACCGCCGCCGCGCTGCTGGAGCCGGCCGCCTGCATCGCCGCCGCCGCGCTGAAGGCGAACGCCCGGCCGGGCGAGCGGGTCGCGGTGGTCGGCACGGGCACGCTGGGCATGTTCGCGGTGCAGTTCCAGAAGGCGGTCTCGCCGGCGGAGCTGCTCGTGGTGGGCACGCGGCGTGACCGCGAGGCGCTGTCCCGGCGGTTCGGGGCGAGCGACTTCCGGCTGAACGACGCCGAAGGCCCGGCGTTGCCCGACGACTTCGACGTGGTGATCGAGACGGCCGGTTCGGCGTCCGCCGCGCGCACCGCCGCCGCGCTGCTGCGGCGCGGCGGGCGGCTGGTCCTCACCGGGATCCCGGCGGCGGGCGCGGACGGGCTCGACCCGACCGATCTCGTCGTACGGCAGCTGGAGGTGCACACCGTCTTCGGGGCGCCGCCGGACGCCTGGGCGCACGCCGTGCGGGTGTTCGGCGCCGGGCTGCTCGACCCCCTGCCGCTGGTCACGCACGAGTTGCCGCTGACCGAGTTCCCGCAGGCCATCGAGCTGGTGGGGGCCGATGATCCGAAGGTGGGCAAGGTGCTGCTCCGCCCCTGACCGTACGCCGGTCAGGGCGTGACCTGACGGCGCCCTGACCGGCGTACGCCTCGCGCTTTTTCGTACCGCGAGCCGCGAACCTTGTCCGATATACCGAACACGAAGGACAGCTTGTGACCGACGCTTCCGCTCCGGCAGCCCGCAGGCCCGGCGAGCAGGTGCTCGCCGCACTCGGCCTGCCCGCGCCCGCCCTCGACCCCGCCGACGCCTCCGCCCACACCTTCCCGGGCGGCGGACGCTGGCGCACCGAGATCCCCTCGTGCGAGGGTCCCGAAGCGCTGGCGGTCGTCCTCAAGGAGGCCTCGCGCCTCGATGTGCCGATCCACCGGATCAGCCAGGGCAGCGGCGTGTGGATGCTCACCGACGCCGAGATCACCGAGATGGTCGAGGCCACCGCCGAACGCGACATCGAACTCTGCCTGTTCACCGGTCCGCGCGGCACCTGGGACATCGGCGGCTCGGTGCGGTCCGACTCGCGGGGGGCCGGACTGCGCGCCCGGGGTCACGACGCGGTCGCCGGCTGCGTCGAGGACGCCGTCCGGGCCACCGAGCTGGGCGTCAAGTGCCTGCTCGTCGCCGACGAGGGCGTGCTGTGGACCCTGCACCGGGCCCGCGAGGCCGGGATCATCCCGGCCGACACCACGCTGAAGGTCTCGGCGCTCATCGGCCCGGTCAACCCGACCTCGTACGCCGTGTACGAGCGGCTCGGCGCCGACTCCGTCAACGTGCCCAGCGATCTGACGCTGGACCACCTCACCGAGATCCGCCGGGTCTCCGGCGCCCCGATGGACATGTACATCGAGGCCCCCGACGACCTCGGCGGCTACGTCCGGATGTACGAGGTCGCCGAGCTCATCCGGCGCGGCGCACCGCTCTACCTGAAGTTCGGCCTGTCCAAGGCGCCCGGCATCTACCCGTGGGGCACCCACCTCAGAGACGTCACCCTGGACACCGCCCGGGAGCGGGTGCGGCGCGGCCGGCTCGCCCTCGACCTGCTCGCCCGGCACGGCGCGGACGGCGACATGGCGCCGCTCGGCTCCCGCCTGCCCGGGACTCTCCACCGCTTCCCCACCGCGTGACCCCTCTCAACGACGAGAAGAACAAGGACTGATTCCCCATGCGCAACCGCAGAGCCGCACTCGCCGCCATAGCCACAGCCGCCTCGCTCGCCCTCACCCTGACCGCCTGCGGCCAGAGCGGCGAGGGCGGCAGCAAGCAGAAGTCGGGCGACGTCAAGGGCGCCACCATCGGCATCGCCATGCCGACCAAGTCCTCCGAGCGCTGGATCTCCGACGGCAAGAACGTCGTCAAGGACCTGGAGGCCAAGGGCTACAAGACCAAGCTGGTCTACGGCGAGGACGATCCCGAGCAGCAGGTCTCCCAGATCGAGAACCTCATCACGCAGGGCGTCAAGGGCCTGATCGTCGCGGCCATCGACAACAAGTCGCTGAACAGCGTGCTCCAGCAGGCCGCGGACGCGCACATCCCGGTCATCTCCTACGACCGGCTGATCCTCGGCACCAAGAACGTCGACTACTACGCCTCGTTCGACAACGAGAAGGTCGGCACGCTTCAGGGCCAGTACATCGTCGACAAGCTCGGGCTGGACAAGGGCAAGAAGGGCCCGTTCAACATCGAGCTGTTCGCCGGCTCCAACGACGACAACAACACCAAGTACTTCTTCGGCGGCGCCATGAAGGTGCTCCAGCCGTACATCGACAAGAAGCAGCTGGTCGTGAAGTCCGGGCAGACCCGGCTGAACCAGGTCGTCACCCTGCGCTGGGACGGCACCACCGCGCAGAAGCGCATGGAGGACATCCTCACCTCGTCCTACAAGACCGGCCGGGTCGACGCGGTCCTGTCGCCGTACGACGGCATCTCCATCGGCATCCTGTCCGCGCTGAAGTCGGACGGCTACGGCTCGGGCAGCAAGGCGCTGCCGGTCATCACCGGCCAGGACGCCGAGCTGGCCTCGGTGAAGTCGATCATCTCCGGCCAGCAGACGCAGACCGTCTACAAGGACCTCCGCAAGCTCGCCGAGGTCGCCGCGTCGATGATGGACGACTCCCTGAAGGGCAAGAAGCCGCAGGTCAACGACACCAAGACGTACGACAACGGGACGAAGGTCGTGCCCGCCTACCTGCTCCAGCCGGTGAGCGTCGACAAGTCCAACTACCAGCAGGTCCTGGTCGACGGCGGTTACTACGCCGAGGGCGACCTCAAGTAACCCGCCCATTTCCCACGGATTGGAAGGCACGACCATGGCGGGACCCGTCCTGGAAATGCGCTCGATCGTCAAGACCTTTCCCGGTGTCAAAGCGCTGTCGGACGTCACCCTGACCGTCCGGCAGGGCGAGGTCCACGCCATCTGCGGGGAGAACGGCGCCGGCAAGTCCACCCTGATGAAGGTGCTCTCCGGCGTCCACCCGTACGGCAGTTACGAGGGGGACATCCTCTTCGAGTCGGAGACCTGCCAGTTCAAGGACATCCGGGCGAGCGAGCAGCACGGCATCGTCATCATCCACCAGGAGCTGGCCCTGGTGCCGCACCTGTCCATCGCCGAGAACCTCTTCCTCGGCAACGAGCACGCCACGCGCGGACTCATCAACTGGCGCGAGACCCTGCGTCACGCCACCGAACTGCTGCGCCGGGTCGGCCTGGACGAGCACCCGGAGACCCGGGTCGCCGACATCGGCGTGGGCAAGCAGCAGCTGGTGGAGATCGCCAAGGCGCTGTCCAAGCAGGTGAAGCTGCTGATCCTGGACGAGCCGACGGCGGCCCTGAACGACGAGGACAGCGACAAGCTCCTCGACCTGATCCTGGAGCTGAAGAACCAGGGCATCACCTCGATCATCATCTCCCACAAGCTCAACGAGATCCGCAAGGTCGCCGACTCGGTGACGATCATCCGGGACGGCCGGTCCATCGAGACCCTCGACGTGAAGGCGCCGGAGACGACCGAGGAGCGGATCATCGCCGGCATGGTCGGCCGCGACCTCGACCACCGCTTCCCCGAGCGCAGCCCGCACCAGCCGGAGGAGGGCGCGGCACCGGCGCTGGAGATCCGCGGCTGGACCGTGTTCCACCCGATCGACCAGCAGCGCAAGGTCGTCGACGACGTGTCGCTGACCGTGCGCCGCGGGGAGATCGTGGGCATCGCGGGCCTGATGGGCGCGGGCCGCACCGAACTCGCGATGAGCGTCTTCGGGCGGACGTACGGCCGGTACGCGGCCGGCACGGTCCTGAAGGACGGCACGGAGATCCGGACGAAGACGGTCGCGGAGGCCATCGGGCACGGCATCGCGTACGTCACCGAGGACCGCAAGCACTACGGCCTGAACCTCATCGACACCATCAACCGGAACATCTCGCTGACCGCGCTGGACAAGGTCGCCAAGCGGGGTGTGGTGGACGAGCACGAGGAGCGGCAGGTCGCCGAGGGCTTCCGGACGTCCATGAACATCAAGGCGCCCACGGTGTTCGAGCCGGTGGGCAAGCTCTCCGGCGGCAACCAGCAGAAGGTCGTCCTCAGCAAGTGGATCTTCGCCGGTCCGGACGTGCTGATCCTCGACGAACCGACCCGCGGCATCGACGTGGGCGCCAAGTACGAGATCTACACGGTCATCGACCAGCTCGCCGCCCAGGGCAAGGCGGTCGTCTTCATCTCCTCCGAGCTGCCCGAGCTGCTCGGCATGTGCGACCGCATCTACACGATGGCCGCCGGGCGGCTGACCGGCGAGGTGCCGCGGGCCGAGGCCACGCAGGAAGTGCTGATGCGCCATATGACGAAGGACAAAGAGGTAACGCGATGAGCACGGATGTGACCGCCAAGAGCCCGGCCCCCGCGCCGCCGGGCAGGAGCGGACCGGCTGCCGACGGCGGGCTGCTCGGCCTGGTGCTGGCCGGGCTGCGCCGCAACATGCGCCAGTACGGCATGCTGATCGCGCTCGGCCTGATCGTGGTCCTCTTCGCGATATGGACCGACGGGGACCTGCTGCTGCCGCGCAACGTCTCCAACCTGGTGCTGCAGAACAGCTACATCCTGATCCTCGCGATCGGCATGATGCTGGTGATCATCGCCGGGCACATCGACCTGTCGGTCGGCTCGCTCACGGCGTTCGTCGGCGCCTTCGCCGCCGTACTGACCGTGCAGCACGGGGTGGCCTGGCCCGTCGCGCTGGTGCTGTGCCTGGTGGTCGGCGCGGTCGCCGGCTCGGTCCAGGGCTATCTGATCGCCTATCTCGGCATCCCGTCGTTCATCGTCACCCTCGCCGGGATGCTGCTCTTCCGCGGTCTCACCGAGATCCTCCTCAAGGGCCAGACCCTCGGCCCGTTCCCCGACGGACTGCAGAAGCTCGGCAACGGCTTCCTGCCGGAGGCCGGCCCGAACACCAACTACCACAACCTCACCCTGCTGCTCGGGCTCGTCCTGATCGCCGCCGTGGTGTGGCAGGAGTTCCGGGACCGCCGCCGCCAGCAGGAGTTCTCCCTGGACGTGCTGCCGGTCCGGCTGTTCCTGCTGAAGCTGACCGCCCTGGTCGCCGCGATCCTCGTGCTCACCCTGCTGCTCGCCAGCTACAAGGGCGCCCCGATCGTGCTGATCATCCTCGGCGCGCTGGTCGTCGGCTACGGCTACGTCATGCGCAACGCGGTCTTCGGCCGGCACATCTACGCGATCGGCGGCAACCTGCCGGCGGCCAAGCTGTCCGGCGTGAAGGACAAGAAGGTCACCTTCTACGTCTTCCTGAACATGGGCGTGCTCGCGGCCCTGGCGGGCATGGTGGTCGCCGCCCGGCTGAACGCGGCCTCGCCGAAGGCGGGCGTCAACTTCGAACTGGAGGCGATCGCCTCCTCGTTCATCGGCGGCGCTTCCATGAGCGGCGGTGTCGGCACCGTCCTCGGCGCCATCATCGGCGGTCTCGTCCTCGGCGTGCTGAACAACGGTATGAACCTCCTCAGCGTCGGCACCGACTGGCAGCAGGTCATCAAGGGCCTCGCCCTGCTGGTGGCGGTCGGGTTCGACGTGTGGAACAAGCGCAAGTCCGGTTCGTAAGCGCCCAGACAACGGAGCCGCACTCATGGAACTGAACAGACGCACGGTCATAGCGGGAGCAGCCGCGGCGGGCCTCGCCGCCACCACCCTCGGCGGCACTGCCGAAGCCGCCTCGGGAAGGAAGCCGGTGAAGGAGCTCTTCGGCACGCTCGCCGACGGCACCAGGGTGTACCGCTGGTCGCTGGAGAACGGCGGCACCCGGCTGAAGGTGCTCTCCTACGGCGGCATCGTGCAGAGGCTGGAGATCCCCGACCGGCACGGCCGCCACGCCAACGTCGTGGCCGGTTTCGACAACCTCGCCGACTACGTGGCGAAGAGCCCGTACTTCGGCGCCCTGATCGGCCGGTACGGCAACCGCATCGGCAAGGGGCGGTTCACGCTGGACGGCACGGCGTACCAGCTCTCCGTGAACGACGGCGACAACAGCCTGCACGGCGGGGCCAAGGGCTTCGACAAGCACGTGTGGCACGTCGAGCCGTTCACCAAGGGCCCGGACGTCGGACTGCGCCTGCACTACACCAGCGTCGACGGCGAGATGGGCTACCCGGGCACGCTGCGGACGAAGGTGACGTACACCCTCACCCGGCACGGCGACTGGCGCATCGACTACGAGGCCACCACCGACAAGGCCACCGTCGTCAACCTCACCAGCCACGTCTACTGGAACCTGGCCGGCGAGGGCAGCGGCACGATCGAGGACCACGAGCTGTCCATCGCCGCGTCCCGGTACACCCCCACCGACTCGGGCCTGATCCCCACCGGTGAGCTGGCCGCGGTCGCGGGCACCCCGTTCGACTTCCGGCACGCCAAGCCGATCGGCCGGGACATCCGGGCGGGCCACGAGCAGCAGGTGCAGGCCAAGGGCTATGACCACAACTGGGTGCTGGACAAGGGGATCACGGCGAAGCCCGAGCACGTCGCGACCCTGCGCGACCCGCGCTCCGGCCGCACCCTGAAGATCGCCACCAACGAGCCGGGCCTGCAGTTCTACTCCGGCAACTTCCTCGACGGGACGCTCACCGGCACCGGTGGCCGCACCTACCGGCAGGGCGACGCCCTGTGCCTGGAGACGCAGCACTTCCCGGACTCGCCGAACCACGCGGCCTTCCCGTCGACGGTGCTCCGGCCGGGGCGGACGTACCGGACGACGACCATCCACACCTTCGGGCAGTGAACCGGCTCACACCCCGGGCGAGTTGAACGCCACTGGGGTCTCCTCCGTATCGAAGGGTGGCCCGTGCTCCCCCGCACGGGCCACCTGAACGGAGGTTCCCTTGGCCGGCAACGTCACCTCGTTGTTCCGCGGCACCGCCGCGCACAGCCCCTCCATGGCGGCGCTGACGCGGGAGGCGGGCGACGGGACCGGCCCGGTGGACTTCTGCATCCCCTGCAATCCGTACTTCCCGACGCCCGCCATGTTCGAGGAGATGGCGGGCCGGCTGCGGGAGATCGTCACGTACTACCCGAGCAGCGCCGACACCATCACCGGTGAGCTGTGCTCGCTGCTCCAGCTGCCGCCGCAGTGCGTGGCGATGGGCAACGGCTCCACGGAGCTGATCACCTGGATCGACCACCTGCTGGTCCGTGAGTCCCTGGCCGTTCCGGTCCCCACCTTCGGCCGCTGGACCGACCAGCCGATGGAGACGGGCAAGCGGGTCGACATGTTCCCGCTCCAGGAGGCGAGCGGCTTCGCCCTGGACCTCGCCCAGTACGCCGAGTTCATCCGCGCCCGGGGCACCCGGGTCGCCGTGGTCTGCAACCCGAACAACCCCGACGGCGGCTTCCTGCGCCGGCAGCAGCTGGTGCAGTTCATGGACGCCATGGTGGACCTGGACCTCGTCGTGATCGACGAGTCGTTCCTGGAGTTCGCCGACGCCGAGGCCGAGCCCAGCGTCGTGCAGGAGGCCATGCTCCGGCCCAACGTGGTGGTGCTGCGCAGCCTCGGCAAGAACTTCGGTCTGCACGGGATCCGCTTCGGCTACCTCGTCGCCAATCCGGCGCTCGCCGGCAGGATCCGCTCGATGCTGCCGAAGTGGAACCTCAACTCCTTCGCCGAGCACGTGGTGTTCATGCTGAAGGAGCACGGGGCCGAGTACGCGCAGAGCCTCCAGCAGGTCCGCCGCGACCGGCTGGAGATGGCCAGCCACCTCTCCGCGCTCCCCGGCCTCACCGTCTACCCCTCCCAGGGGAACTTCCTCTTCGTGCGCCTGCCCGTGGGCGCCGAGGGCACGGTGGTGCGGGACCGGATGCTCACCGAGCACCGGATCCTGGTCCGCGAGTGCGGCAACAAGATCGGATCCTCCAGCCGCTTCCTGCGGCTCGTGGTGCGCCCCCAGGTCGACGTGCGTCGCCTGGTGTCCGGCCTGGAGCAGGTGCTCTACGGGTCCAGGAGGGGAGCCGCCGTACCCGAGCTGGGCACCGGGACCAGCTACAGCTCGGGTACGGCGGCGGTCGACCGGCTGGTGAGCGAGACCAACGGGGCCGGGATGCAGCTGACCGCGGCCGGCCCCGCTCCGGCCGCCGGCACCGGCATGCCGCTCCCCGCCGCCGTCACGCCGGCCGGCGGCGGGATGCCGATGCCGGCGGCAGCCCAGCCGGCGCCCGCCCCGGCCCCGCAGCCGGCGTTCGCCCCCGCGCCGACGCCCATGCCCGCCCCGGCTCCGCAGCCGGCGTTCCCCCCGGTCCCGGCACCGGCGCCCGCGCCCGCCCCGGCCGCGCCGCCGGCCGCCGCCGTCGCCCCCACTCCGCCCGGCGTGCCGGCCCGCGGCGGGCTCACCGCGGCCCAGGTACGCGGGATGACGGCACCGGCGCCTGCCGCGGGCCTGACCCCGGCGCCCGCGACGGGCTGGCCCAACGCCCAGAGCTGGCCGAACGCGGCGGGAACGGGCCAGGCCGCCGGCTGACCCCGCGTCAGCGCATCGCCCGGAGGCGGACGTCAGAGGGCCAGCAGCAAGGCGGCCAGGACGGTACAGCCGACGCACACCGCGGGCCTGACCCCGGCGCCCGCGACGGGCTGGCCGAACGCGGCGGGAACGGGCCAGGCCGCCGGCTGACCCCGCGTCAGCGCATCGCCCGGAGGCGGACGTCAGAGGGCCAGCAGCAAGGCG
>NZ_JBEYXJ010000061.1:23801-50265 GCF_040645015.1 Streptomyces sp. NPDC046881
GCCAGGACGGTACAGCCGACGCACACCGCGGGCCTGACCCCGGCGCCCGCGACGGGCTGGCCGAACGCGGCAGGGACGGGCCAGGCCGCCGGCTGACCCCGCGTCAGCGCGCTGCCCGGAGGCGGACGTCAGAGGGCCAGCAACAGGGCGGCCAGGACGGTACAGCCGGCGCACACCGCGAGGGCGATGCCCACGCAGCGCCGGCGCAGCTCGCGGTAGCGCTGCTCGTACTCCGCGCGCAGCGACACGCAGCGGGCCGCGATCCGTTCGAGGTCGCCCCTGGCCCGCATGAGGCTGTCGGCGACGTACCGCTGCTCGATCTGCTCCCGCTGTGCCGTCGTCAGCCATTCCAGGGGGCCGGTGAAATCCCGGGCGCGCCGCTCGGCCTCCGCGACCCGGGCCTGCCACAGCAGGTAGCCCTCCACCTCGTTGCCGAGGTCCCCGCCGGCGCCTGCTCCCTGCTTGGGCGGACCGCTCACCCGTGGCCCCGCCGGTCGGCCGGGAGCGCGTAGCCCTCCTGTTCCCGCATCGCGATGTCCGGGTGGTGCAGGTCGAACGCCGGGGACTCGCTGCGGACCCGCGGCAGGGTGACGAAGTTGTGCCGCGGCGGCGGGCAGGAGGTCGCCCACTCCAGGGAGCGGCCGTAGCCCCACGGGTCGTCCACGCCGACCGGCTTGCCGTACTTGGCCGTCTTCCACACGTTGTAGAGGAACGGCAGCATGGACAGGCCGAGCAGGAAGGAGCTGATGGTCGAGATCGTGTTCAGCGCGGTGAAGCCGTCGACGGCGAGATAGTCGGCGTACCGGCGCGGCATGCCCTCGGCGCCCAGCCAGTGCTGGACCAGGAAGGTGCCGTGGAAGCCGATGAACAGCGTCCAGAAGGTGATCTTGCCGAGGCGCTCGTCCAGCATCTTGCCGGTGAACTTGGGCCACCAGAAGTGGAAGCCGGTGAACATCGCGAAGACGACCGTGCCGAACACCACGTAGTGGAAGTGGGCCACCACGAAGTAGGAGTCGGTGACGTGGAAGTCCATCGGCGGCGAGGCCAGGATGACCCCGGTCAGACCGCCGAAGAGGAAGGTGACGAGGAAGCCGGCGGCCCACAGCATCGGTGTCTCGAAGGACAGCGAGCCCTTCCACATGGTGCCGATCCAGTTGAAGAACTTCACCCCGGTAGGGACGGCGATCAGGAAGGTCATGAAGGAGAAGAACGGCAGCAGGACCCCCTGGGTGGGGTACATGTGGTGCGCCCACACCGTCACGGACAGCCCCGCGATCGCGATGGTCGCGGCGACCAGGCCCATGTAACCGAAGATCGGTTTGCGGGCGAAGACCGGAATCACCTCGGTGACGATCCCGAAGAACGGCAGGGCGATGATGTACACCTCGGGATGGCCGAAGAACCAGAAGAGGTGCTGCCACAGCAGCGCGCCGCCGTTGGACGGGTCGTACACGTGGGCGCCGAACTTGCGGTCCGCCTCCAGGGCGAACAGCGCGGCGGCCAGCACCGGGAAGGCCAGCAGGACCAGCACACCGGTCAGCAGCACGTTCCACACGAAGATCGGCATGCGGAACATGGTCATACCGGGGGCGCGCATGCAGATGATCGTGGTGATGAAGTTGACCGCGCCGAGGATGGTGCCGAAGCCGGAGAAGGCCAGACCCATGATCCACATGTCCGAACCGATCCCCGGGCTGCGGATCACGTCCGACAGCGGGGTGTAGGCGAACCAGCCGAAGTCGGCCGCGCCCTCCGGGGTCAGGAACCCGGCCACCGCGATGAGCGAGCCGAACAGGTACAGCCAGTAGGCGAACATGTTCAGCCGCGGGAACGCCACGTCGGGCGCACCGATCTGCAGCGGCATGATCCAGTTCGTGAAGCCGGCGAACAGCGGGGTGGCGAACATCAGCAGCATCACGGTGCCGTGCATCGTGAACAGCTGGTTGTACTGCTCGTTGGAGATCAGCTGCAAGCCCGGCCGGGCCAGTTCGGCCCGAAGGATCAGGGCCATCACTCCGCCGGCCAGGAAGAACCCGAACGACGTCGCCAGATAGAGCGTGCCGATCGTCTTGTGGTCGGTGGTCGTCAGCCACCTCACCATGACGTTGCCGGGCTGTTTGCGCCGGACCGGCAGCTCGTTCTCGTACGAGTCCTCGGCTGCGGCCGCACCGCCCTGGGGTTCGTTCAGGATGCTCACAAGTCGTCCGTCTCCCGATGCTCGCCGACCGCCCACGCGATGGCGTCGGTCCTCCGCCATCCTGGCCGCGCGAGGGCGGCGCGGGCATCCTGAGCGGCCGAGGCGCAGCCGTTCGGATGACGGATGCACACGTTCGGAGCAGCGGGGGGACGAACCGTGCGGCGCTCCGGGGCGTCCGGGCAGGTCGCCGTCGGTGTCGCCGGGCGCCTCGACGGGGAGGGGGCGCGGCCGCGCCCCCTCCATCGGCTAGGAGTTCGGGCACTGCCTCCACGCCATGTGGTACACCGTGCTGATGTCGCCGTCCGTGGAGTCCATGGTCATGAAGCTGACCTTGTCGGGGCTCGTGGTGCCGGCGTTGACGCGCAGCTCGGTGTTGATGTTGAAGTTGCGCAGGACCCCGCAGGGCGCCCAGACCAGCTGGGCCCAGTCGGTGGAGTCGGTGGCCTGCCAGTCGTCGTTGTAGGGGCCGCCGAAGGGGTGCGTCCTGGGCACGGTGTTCGACGAGCCCTGGAAGTAGTACGACGCCTTCTGCGTGGCCGTGGCACCCCGCTGGAGCGAGGCGAAGCCCCGGTAGTCGGCGCTGGCTATCGCGTAGGTGAAGCCCTGCGGGACGTGGACCACCAGGTTGAGCTGGCAGTTCTTGCGGAAGGCCGTGGGGTCGGAGTTGCCGCCGGCCTGGGCCAGGTAGGCGCTGTAGGTCACCGTGAAGGCGGTGTTGTCCGGCGACACCGCCACGGCGGCCGTGCCGGCCGGGCAGCCCGAGCCGTTCACCGTGGCGACGTCGATGACGATCTTGTCCGGGGGCGGGTTGTCGAACGGGGACGAGGCGTGCGCGGGCAGTGCGGTGGTGAGGAGAGCGGCCACTGCGCCGCTCATGAGGAGTCCACCAGCCATGGTCTCTCCCGGGTTGTCGAGTGGGGGGTTCCGCCTCCCCCCGGACCCTTCCCGGGCGTTCGCCCTTGGAGAAGATGTGCGTCAGCTGTGAAGGAGAGAGGGAGGCGTGGGTAGCGTAGGGAGCCCCACCCGGGCCCGGGAGAGCGAACTCCGGCCATTCACACCGGGCTTTTCACGTCCTCGGGGTGCGCCCTACACGCGCTGGAGGTCCGCGGGGAGCAGCGTGCGCAGGGACGTGACGGGGTGGCCCACTTCGAGGGACCCGAGGACGCCGTTCAGGAGGGCCGCGCCGGGAACCGCGGTGGGCGGGGCGGGGCGCGGGGCGGCTTCGGCGGTGGGGGCGGCGGCCAGGAGTGCGGTGGCCAGGACGGTGACACAGGCAAGCTTCTTGATCATGGCGTGACCAACGACCGGGGCCCGCGCGGGGAAACCTCGGGTCCCCCGGCCGGCCGAGTGCCGGCCGCTACGGGTTCTCCCAGGCCGCCGGCTCCGCCGCCAGGGCGCGGACCGGTTCGGGGAGCGCGTCCGCCGCGAGGTCGGCGAGGGTGACGCCCTCCAGGATGCGGCGGACGTTGGCGCGCAGGGCGATCCACAGGGGCAGCAGGGGCTGGGCGGTACCGGTGTAGGAGAGGCCGGTCGGGCGTTCGCCGCGCACCGACACGATCGGGCCGTCGACCGCCCGGATGACGTCGGCCACGGTGATGGAGGCCGCCGTGCGGGCCAGCCGGTAGCCGCCGCCTCCGCCGCGCCTGCTCTCGACGATCCCGGCCCGGCGCAGGTCGCCGAGGATCCCTTCCAGAAACTTGTGCGGGATGTCCTGCACGGCGGCGATTTCCTCTGCCTTCACCGGGCCGTTACCCTGCCGTACGGCCAGCTCCAGTACCGCCCGTACCGCGTAATCCGCCCGTGCCGAGATCCTCATGGGTCCATTGTGGGGCGTGGGCACGGGGAGAATGGCCGGACCGCGCCCCCGTAAGATCGCCCGGGAGGATCCACCTTGGCGCTCAGCAGACGTACCTTCAGTGCCCTGGCCGGCTCGGCCGCGCTCGGGCTCGCCCTGGGCGGCAGCGGCGGCCCCGGCGCGCCGTCGGCGTACGCGGGCTCCAGCGCGCCGACCGGTCCGGCCCCGGCCCCGCCGCGCGCGGACGGCCGGCGGCACACCATCGGGTACGACCGCTACTCGCTGCTCGTGGACGGGCGGCGGCTGGTGCTGTGGTCCGGCGAGATGCACCCGTTCCGGCTGCCGAGCCCGTCCCTGTGGCGGGACGTGCTGCAGAAGATGCGGGCGCACGGCTTCAACGCCGTCAGCATCTACGTGGCCTGGAACTACCACTCCCCCGCGCCCGGCCGGTACGACTTCACGGGCGTGCGGGACCTGGACCTGTTCCTGCGGACGGCCGCCGAGACCGGCCTGTACGTCGTCCTGCGGCCCGGCCCCTACATCAACGCCGAGGTGGACGGCGGCGGTTTCCCGGGCTGGCTGACGGCGACGAAGGGCACGGCCCGCACCGACGACCCGGCCTATCTGGCGCACGTCGACGAGTGGCTGACCCGGGTGAACCGGATCGTCCGCCGGCACCTGTTCACGCAGGGCACCGGCACGGTCCTGCTGTACCAGATCGAGAACGAGTACGACGCCCACGTGGCCGAGGCCACCGGCCGGAACTACATGGCCCACCTGTACCGGAAGGTGCGGGCCGACGGGATCGACGTACCGCTGTTCCACAACGACAAGGGGCGCAACGGCTACTGGACCCCCGGGTCGTTCGACACCGGCGGCGAGCGGGGCGGCTGGCTGTACGGCTTCGACGGGTATCCGTCGCCGTCCCAGACCCCGCCGGACTGGGGGCACTACGGTCCCGGCGGCGCGAAGGGCGGGGCCACCGCCTCGCCGTCCACGCCCGGGTTCGTGCCCGAGTTCGGGGGCGGCTGGTTCGATCCGTGGGGCGGGGCCTGGTTCGACGGCAAGGGGTACGCCGAGTCGCGGCGCACCCGGGACGCCGCGTACGAGCGCCGGTTCTACCTGACCAACCTCGCCAACGGCCTCACCCTGCACAACGTGTACATGACCTTCGGCGGCACCTCGTGGGGCTGGCTGCCCGCGCCGGTCGTCTACACGTCGTACGACTACGGCGCCGCCATCGACGAGGCCCGCAACGTCACGGACAAGATGGCGCCGATGCACCAGCTGGGGCACCTGCTCCAGCGGGTGCCCGACTTCGCCAAGCTGGACCGGGCGGCGGACGTGACCGCCGAGGGGCTGAAGGTCTACCACCTGACCAACCCCGACACCGGCAGCCATGTGTACGTCGCCCGCAACGACGGCACGGACCCGGTCACCACCGACCTGCCGACCGAGGCCGGCGACGTGCCCGTCACCGTGCCCGGCAAGGACGCCACGCTGGTCACCACCGGGCTGCCGCTGGGCAGGCGCACCCTGAAGTACGCCACCGCCTCGCCCATGACGGTCCTGACCGCCGGCCGGCAGGACATCGCGGTGTTCGCGGGCCGGCGCGGCCAGATGGCCGAGCTGGTGCTGGACTGCCCGGTCGAGCCGTTCGTGCAGCGACTGGACGAGGAGGCCGGCTGGGCCTACGACCGGGGCGAACTCCATGTCAACGCGCCCCTCGGACAGGGTGGGCTGACCCGGGTGCTGGTGCAGAAGGGCGACACCGACACCTCGCTGCTGCTGCTCTTCGCCGACGACGCCACCGCCGTCCGCCTCTTCCCCTACGACACCCCGTCCGGGACGCTGCTCGTCTACGGCCCGGCGCTGCTGCGGCACGTGGAGCTGCGCGGCTCGGAGGTCCATCTGACCGGTGACATCACCGACCGGACCAGCATGGAGGTGTGGGGGCCGCGCGGGATCGACACCCTGGTGTGGAACGGGCAGCGGCTGGCCACCCGGGTCACCCTCTCCGGCAGCCTGATGACCACCGGCATGCTGCCGGACGTGCCCGAGGTCCGGCTGCCCGAGCTGCGCGGCTGGCGGATGCGCACGGAGAACCCGGAGGCGGGCCCGAGCTTCGACGACTCCTCGTGGCAGGTCGCCGACAAGACCACCTCCCACAGCACCACCCCCGTCCCGGACTGCCAACCGGTCCTGTTCGCCGACGACTACGGCTTCCACTACGGGGACGTCTGGTACCGGGGCACCGTCGGCGGCACCACCGGCGTCGAGGAGGTCTCGCTCGCCTACAGCACCGGCACCCAGGGCCTGCTGATGGCCTGGCTGGACGGCGAGCCGCTGGGCACGCACCGGATGCCGGTACCGGACAAGACGACGACCATCCGCAAGGGCAGCTGGGCGGAGACGGCGGTCTTCCCGGTGCGCGAGCAGCTGCGCTCCCCCGGCCGGCACGTGCTGTCGGTCCTGGTCCGGCGCATGCAGCACGACCAGGACGGCAAGGCGCTCGACACCCACAAGGCGGCGCGCGGCCTGACGGCGGTCACCTTCAAGGGCGCCTCGCCGAAGGTGCGCTGGCGCATCCAGGGCGCGGGCGCTCCCGACCCGGTGCGCGGGCCGATGAACAACGGCGGCCTGTACGGCGAGCGGAAGGGCTGGCACCTGCCCGGCTTCCGCGACCGGGACTGGGAACCGGTGAGCTTCCCGCGCGCCGCGCGGTACCAGGGCGTGACCTGGTACCGGACCACGTTCCGGCTGTCGGTGCCGGCCGACGTCGACGCCTCGCTCGGGCTGGTCCTGGACGACGACCCGTACCGTGCCTACCGCGCCCAGATCTTCCTCAACGGCTGGAACCTGGGCCAGTACATCAACAACGTCGGCCCGCAGCACACCTTCGTCCTGCCCAACGGCATCCTGCGCACCCGGGGCACCAACACCCTCGCGCTGGCGGTCCTCTCGGAGTTCACCACGCTGTCGGGCCCCGGGTCGGTGAGCCTGACCCTGCTCGGCAGGGCGACGGGCGGCGTGCCGGTCAAGCCGGTCTGATCACGCCAGCCTGATCACGTTCCAGGACAGCGGCTCCAGTACGGCGGTGAGGGTGCCGTCCGTCAGGGCGGTGCCCTCGACCGGGTGCGGGGTGACGCGTTCGGGGTCGGTCAGGGTGTTTCGGGCGTCGGGGTCGGCGTCCGCGAGCGCGCTGTGCTCGGTGACGGTGGTCGGCCCCAGTCCGTGGAGGGTGACTTCGAGGGGCAGTGCCTGGGTGCGGCTGCGGTTGACCGCGAACACGGTGACCGTGCCGTCGTCCGCGCGGACGGCGGTGGCGTGCAGCAGGTCCGTCTCGCCGTACTTCTGCGTCTCGTACGTCGGCGAGTCCACGCGGACGTCCAGCACCTGGCCCCGGCCGTACCGGGAGGCCTGCGCGAACGGGAAGAACGTGGTCTGCCGCCAGGCCGGGCCGCCGGGCTCGGTCATGATCGGGGCGATCACGTTGACGAGCTGGGCGAGGCAGGCGACGGTGACCCGGTCGGCGTGCCGGAGCAGCGCGATGAGGAGCGAGCCGAAGACGACCGCGTCGGTGACGCTGTAGTTGTCCTCCAGC
The DNA here is from genome assembly GCF_040645015.1 of Streptomyces sp. NPDC046881. Lineage (NCBI taxonomy): Bacteria > Bacillati > Actinomycetota > Actinomycetes > Kitasatosporales > Streptomycetaceae > Streptomyces > Streptomyces sp. NPDC046881. The sequence continues at coordinate 31,398 of NZ_JBEYXJ010000061.1, forward strand.
AGGCGGGGCGCCTCCGGCCAGTCGGACGGGTCGATGGTCCGGGCGTGCTCCTCCCACTTCGAGAGGTACCAGACGTTCCACTCGTCGAAGGAGAGGTTGATCTTCTTCTTGGACTTCAGCCGCGCGCCCACGTGGTCGGCCGTGGCGACCACGTTCTCGATGAAGGACTCCATGTCGACGGCCGAGGCGAGGAAGGAGTCCAGGTCGCCGTCGACGGGCTCGTAGTAGGCGTGCAGCGAGATGTGGTCGACCAGCTCGTACGTCTCCTCCAGGACGGTCGCCTCCCACGCGGCGAAGGTGGGCATGGCCTGGCTGGAGGAGCCGCAGGCGACCAGTTCCACGCCGGGGTCCTGCTGGCGCATCGCGCGGGCGGTCTCGGCGGCGAGCCGTCCGTACTCCCGGGCCGTCTTGTGGCCGGTCTGCCAGGGGCCGTCCATCTCGTTGCCGAGGCACCAGAGCCGGATACCGAAGGGCTCCTTGTCGCCGTGGGCGGCGCGCAGGTCGGAGAGGGCGGTGCCGGCGGGGTGGTTGGCGTACTCCTGGAGTTCGAGGGCCTCGGCCACGCCCCTCGTCCCGAGGTTCACCGCCATCATGGGCTCGGCCCGGGGGCCGAGCTTCCTCAGGAACGCGATGTACTCGGAGAGGCCGAACCGGTTGGTCTCGGTGGAGTGCCAGGCCAGGTCCAGGCGCCGGGGGCGTTCCGCGCGGGGGCCGACCGAGTCCTCCCACCGGTATCCCGACACGAAGTTGCCGCCCGGGTAGCGGACGGCGGTGACGCCGAGTTCGCGGACCAGGTCGAGCACGTCGGTCCGCAGTCCTTCGGCGTCCGCCGTGGGATGGCCGGGCTCGTGGATGCCGGTGTAGACACAGCGGCCGAGGTGCTCCACGAAGGAGCCGAAGAGGCGGGGGTTGACCTCGCCGATGGTGAAAGCGGGGTCGAGGGTGAAGCGGGCGGTGCTCTTGCTCATGGAATCCTTCCGGCCAGGTCGTTCCATACCCTGCCCCCATCGTTCGAGATATCGGATACCGCTCGCAACTTCGAACGGGACCGTAGATTCGAAGCGCTCTCGCGTCAATGGTTCGGACACAAGCTCATAGGTGGTTCCCCGTTGAACGACGGTCGCCGGATCGCATGACGTGGGCACGCCCGGACGCGTACGCTCGGACCTGCCGCAACCGGCGGTGGGAAGGGAGACAGATGAGTTTCGGGGGTGCGCGAGCACAGGCGGTACGCCTGGCCGCCCGACTGCGGCGCTCCCGTTCCGGCTCGTCGATGCGCTCCCTGGCCGGCGACCTCGCCGCCGCCGTCCGCGCCCGTCCCGAACCACCCGACGGCGTCCGCGAGTTGTGCCGGGCGCTGTGCGAGGAGATGAGCGCGCTGCGCGGCGGACGGCCGCTGGAGCTGCGCTTCGAGCGGTTCCCGGACGAGATCGAAGTCACCGGGCTGTGGGTGGAGTTCGCCGACTTCGACCTGGTCATCGTGGAGGAACGGGCCGAGGCCGTGCAGCAACTGGTCATCCTGGGACACGAGCTGTGGCATCTGCACGCCGGGCACCGGCACCACCACCTGGCCGGGGCCGCCGCCGCCCGGGCCCTCGCCGACACGCCCGGCTGGCGGGAGGCGGCCCTCACCGTGGCGGCCCGCAACGGCTCCCGGGAGACCGACGAGGCCGAGGCCGACGACTTCGGGCACCGCCTGGCCACCCTGTTCCGGGGCCACCTGTGCGGGTCCCGCCCCTCGGCGCTGGACCCCGTCCAGCGTTCCCTCGGCTATCGCGGACGTGGAGGAACGGCGCGGTGACGCTGCTGGCGTTGAACCCCTCGGGGTTCCTCAGCGAGTTCTACATCTCCTTCTGGATCCCCACGGCCGTGCTCACCGCCGCCCTGGTGATCAAGCTGCCCACCATCATCCGGCTGTGGCGGGACCCGCTGCTGCGCGCCGTCGGCGGACTGCTGCTGCTGGCCTGCGCGGTGTTCGTGTTCTGCACCCCGTCCACCATCGCCGGGGTCAACCGGCTGACCGGCGTGCCCAACATCTCGGCGCCCTGGTGCTATTCGCTCATCACCGCGTTCTGCGGCTCCTGCCTGCTGCTCATCATCACCTGGCGCAACGGCCTGTCCGACCGCTCGGCCGCCACCCGCCGGGCGATGCGCTGGGTGATCTCGGTGTACTCCGGGGTGATCCTCGCCCTGTGGGTGCTGTTCCTGCTCGCCGACGCCCCCGAGGAACGGCTGCGGGACCTCGACACCTACTACGCCACCACGCCGTTCATGCGCGAGGAGATCCTGCTCTACCTCGTCGCGCACGCCGTGGCCTGCCTGATCACCTCCCGGCTGATCTGGAACTGGGTGCGCACCGAGGGCCTGGACGCCTGGCTGCGCTGGGGCCTGAAACTGCTGGGCGCCGGCTACGTGCTGAACCTGATCTTCGACGCGGTCAAGCTGGTCGCGGTGGTCGCCCGCTGGTTCGGCCAGGACCTGGACTGGCTCAGCACCAATCTGGCCCCGCCCGTGGCGGCCCTGTCCGCGATCCTCATCGCCGTCGGCTTCATCCTGCCGCACGCCGGCCAGTACCTGCACGACCGCTGGCGGGTCCGGCTCGCCCACCGCCAACTGCGGCCGCTGTACCGGCTGATGCGCACCGTCAGCGGCGAGGGCGTGCCGTTCGTGCTGCGGTCCACGCCCGAACTGCGGCTCACCCGGCGCGAGACGTTCATCCGGGACGTGCTGCTGCCGCTCGCCCGGCACATCGACACCGGCCTCGGCCGGCGCTCCCACGACGCCGCGCTCGCCCTCGGCCACCCGCCGGAGCGGGCCCGCGCCCTGGCCTCGGCGGTGAGCATCCTCGACGCGATCGAGACCAGGGCCCGTACGCCGGAGCCGGCCGAGCCGGCCGACGGGCCCGACACGACCTGCCTGCTCCAGGAGATCGGGGCCGTCTCCCGGGCCCTGCGCCGTCCCGACGACATCGAGGCGGTGCGCGCACGTGCGGCCGCCCCAGCAGAGAGCGTTGCCGTACATGAGTGAGCACAGACCCACCGCCGTCGTCCTCGGCGGCTCCCTCGCCGGCCTGCTCGCGGCCCGCGCCCTCGCCGACTGCGGCGCCCGGGTGACCGTGGTCGAGCGGGACGCCCTGCCCGACGGGCCCGAACCACGCAGGGGGCTGCCGCAGGCCCGGCACGTGCACCAGCTGTGGTCGGGCGGCGCGCGGGCGCTGGAGGAGCTGCTGCCCGGGGCGATCGGGCGGCTGCGCGCGGCCGGGGTGAGCCGGGTGCCGATGACGACGGACATGGTGGCGCTGTCCCCGTACGGCTGGTACCGGCGCTGGGCCGAGTCCGCGTTCATGCTGCCCGCCAGCCGGGACCTGCTGGACTGGGTGGTACGGCGGCTGGTGCTGGCCGACGGGCGGATCGAGCTGGTGGAGGGGGCCGAGGCGACGGGGCTGACGGGTACCGGCGGCGCGGTGACCGGCGTGCGGATCCGGGCCCACGACGACACCGAGCGCGCGCTGACGGCGGGGCTGGTCGTGGACGCGACCGGGCGCGGCTCGCGGGCCGCGCACTGGCTGGCCGGGCTGGGGCTGCCCGCCGTCGAGCGGCGGGAGGTCGACTCCGGGCTGGTGTACGCCAGCCGCCTCTACCGGGCGCCCCGGGCGGCCCGGGCCGGCTTCCCGATCGTCAACATCGAACCCGATCCCCGGGGCGCAGGCTCCGGGCGCGGGGGCGTGCTCATGCCGGTGGAGGACGGCCGGTGGATCGTCACGCTCTTCGGCGGGCGCGGCGACGAACCGCCCGCCGACGCGGGCGGGTTCGAGCGGTACGCCCGCGAGGAGCTGCGGCATCCGCTGATCGGGGAGCTGCTGGGCGGGGGCGCGGAGCCGCTGGGCGAGGTCGCGGTCACGCGGTCGACGGCGAACCGGCGGCACTTCTTCGAGCGGATGCCGGTGTGGCCGGAGAACCTCGTGGTCCTCGGTGACGCGGTGTGCGCGCTGAACCCGGTGTACGGCCACGGGATGGCGGTGGCCGCGCGGTCGGCGTCGGCCGTGCGGGACGTGGTACGGCGCCGGGGGCCGGGGAGCCGGGGGCTGGCCCGGGAGGCGCAGAAAGCGGTCGGGCGGACGGTCCGGGCGGCGTGGGACCTGGCCGTCGGGGCGGACGTCTTCTATCCCGGCGCGACCGAGCAGGGGCCGACGCTGCGGGACCGGGTGCTGGCCGCGTACGTCGGCCGCCTGCTGCGGACCGCCACCGGCAACGGCCGCATCGCCCGCCGGGTCACCGACGTGACGGCGCTGGAGCGGGGGGCGGAGGCGCTGCTGGCGCCGAGTGTGGTGGTGGCGGCGGTGGCGGGGCCCCTGAAGCCCCCGCTGACCGCACCGCCGCTCACCTCTGCCGAGCGGACGGCCGCGGGGCTCGGGTAGGGGGTGGCCCGCCCGGTCCGCGGGGTGCGGGCGCGCGGTGGTCGCTCGCGCGGTTGCCCGCGTCCCGGGGGAACCGCGCCCGCCGTGGGCGACACGGCACCGCCCCCCTGCCGCCCTGTCCGGGTCAGCCCGCGAACGCCGGCTGGGGCAGGCCCTCGCCCGCGTTCGGGATCACCAGCAGGGAGCCCGCCAGGGGGTCGGGGGACGGCAGGCCCGTGCGGGCCGTGGTGACGTAGAGGTCGGTCAGGCCGGGGCCGCCGAAGGCGCAGGCCGTGGTGCGCGGGGTCGGCAGGGTGACGACCCGGTCCAGCTCGCCGGCCGGGGTGTAGCGGCGTACCGCTCCGCCGTCCCACAGCGCCACCCACACGCAGCCCTCCGCGTCGACCGTGAGGCCGTCCGGGAAGCCCGCGCCCTCCTCGATCCGCACCAGCGGGCGGCGGCCCCGGATGCCGTCGGCGTCGAAGTCGAAGACGTCCACGCGCCGGGTCGGGGAGTCGACGTAGTACATGAGGCGGCCGTCGGGGCTCCAGCCGGTGCCGTTGCTGACCGTGGCGTCGGGCAGCACGGTCACCACCGCCCCGTCCCCGGTCAGCCGGGACAGCGTGCCGCCGCCCGGCGCCTCGTCGTACCGCATGGTGCCCGCCCAGAGGGAGCCGTCGGGCGCCACGGCCGCGTCGTTCGCGCGGCGCCCGGGCACCGGCTCGTGGTGCAGCCAGCGGAATCCGCCGTCGGGGTCCAGCAGTCCGACGCCGTCCCGCAGGTTCAGCACCAGGCCGCCGCCCGCCCGGGGCTTGGCCGCGCCGATGTGCTGGGGTGTCGTACGGACCGTGCGGCGGCCGGACACCGGGTCGTAGGTGTGCAGCCGCATGCCCAGGATGTCCAGCCAGATCAGCCGGCCCGTCGCCGGGTCCCAGGTCGGACCCTCGCCGAGCGTCGCCTCCGCCCGCACCGCGACCTCGTACGCCGTCACACCGCGCTCCGGTGGCCCAGCCGCTCCGACAGCTCCCCCGCGCCCTTGACGGCGAGCTGCTCCAGCTCGGCCCGGCGCTCCTCGCTCCAGCGGATCATCGGCACGGAGATGGACAGCGCGGCCACGACCTGCCCGGTGCGGTCGCGGACCGGCGCGGCCACGCAGGAGACGTCCGGGTTGGACTCGCGGTTCTCCACGGCGATCCCGCGCCGCCGGATGTCCGCCAGGGCCTCGCGCAGGGCGGCCGGGTCGGTGATGCTGTTCGGGGTCATCGCGGCCAGTGCGGAGCCGTCGGGGATCCGGGAGGTCAGCTCCGGCTCGGGCAGCGAGGCCAGCAGCATCTTGCCGACGGAGGTGCAGTGGGCGGGCAGCCGGCGGCCGGCGGCGGAGACCATGCGGACCGCGTGCGTGGAGTCGACCTTGGCGATGTAGATGACGTCGGTGCCCTCCAGGATGGCCACGTGGACCGTCTCGTCGCAGGTCTCGGCGACCGAGCGGGCCACCTGCTGGCCCTCGGCGGCGAGGTCGAGCTGCTCGGCGTAGCGGCTGCCGAGCTGGTACGGGCGTACGCCGAGCCGGTACCGTCCGGGCTGTCCGGGCACCTGCACGATGTACGACCGTGCGGCGAGCGTGGTGACCAGCTCGTGGACGGTGGTGCGCGGCAGCTGGAGCCTGCGCACGATGTCGGGGGCGGAGAGCGTCCCGTCCCCGTCGAGGAACAGCTCAAGAATGTCGAGAGCCCGGGTCACGGCAGGCACGAGGCGTCCCACGTCCGGCCCCCTCCCTTGGATCTAAGCGCCCGTTCGAGATTTCAACAGGCGATCGTCATGACGAACACAGGCTAGTCATGGCGGGTGGCGCGGGCAATGGGTCGGGAGACGGACCCGTGGGCACGGGCACCATGGAGGCCATGGATCTCGACTTCCAGCTGGTGCTGCTGCGCCGCATGGCCGACCACAACCCGGACCTGGTCGACGAGGCCCGGCGGCGGCTCGGGGCGTCGGCCGCGGACATGCGGGAGGCCAACAGGCGGTGGCAGGCCATGGTCCGTTCGCCGCGGGCCCGTGGTGCCGCCTCCCGGTACCGCTCGGTCCTCGGCGAACCCGAGTCCGTCGTGCCCCGCCGCCTCGGCGACGTCGACTGCGAGGCCCGGCGGTGGGCGCTGCCGCTCTGGCCGGGGCTGCGCTTCGAGGTGCTGGTCGGACCGGACGGCGGGGTGTGGAACGAGTGGCTGGTGCGGGCCCCCGGCGCGCCGGCCCCGCGGCTGCGCACCCTGGAGGACCTGACGCCCTGGTCCTGCACGGTGGACGAGGCCGCGCGCGCCTTCCCGCCGGCCCGCCCGCTGGAGGGCACCGCGCCCACCCGGTGGGGCCTGGCCCTCACCGCCCCCGACCGGCAGGGCGTACGGCACGAGCTGGTCGCCGAGTTCACCTGGGGGCTGCTCCAGCGGACGGCCGTCGTCGCCTGAGCCCGCCGGCCGGCGGGCGCGGGTGCCCTCAGTCCGGCAGGGCCGCCGCCGGGCCCCCGGCCGCCGCGAGGATCTCCTTGGTCACCCGCGGCAGCGAGTCCGGGTGCAGCCGGAGGAACAGGTTCGGTTCCACCAGTTCCAGTTCCATCAGGCGGGGTTCGCCGTCGTCGCCGTCGACCAGGTCGACGCGGGCGTACAGCAGGCCGGACGCGCCGGGCACGGCCGCCAACGCCTTCTCGGCGACAGCGAGTTCGGCGTCGGTGGGCCGCCAGCGCTCCAGGCCGGGGTGGGGCACCTTGTCGGCGTCGAACGGGGTGCCGGGCGACAGGACGGCGCCCTTGCGGCTGGCGTGCAACAGCCGCCCGCCGAAGAACTGCAGCGCCCGCTCGCCGCGCACGTCGATGCCCGGCATGTACGGCTGCACCATCGCGGTGAAGCCCTCCGCGTGCATGCGCGCCAGGTGCCGTACCGCGGTGTCGTGTTCGGCGGGCGTGTAGCGGGCGGCGAACCGGGCGCCCGCGCCCGAGGTCGGCTTGATCACGAACTCGTGGCCCGCGGGCAGGGCGGCCGGCTCGCCCGGCGGTACGTAGCGGGTGGGGACGGTGGGGACACCGGCCGCGGCCAGCTCCCCGAGATAGCGCTTGTCGGCGTTCCAGCGCACCACGTGCGCCGGATTCGCCAGCCGGGTCAGCGCGCCGACCCGGTCCACCCAGGCCCCGAACTCCGCGGCCCGCCAACTGTAGTCCCAGGTCGAGCGGATGACGACGAGGTCGTACCCGGCCCAGTCCACCGCCGGGTCGTCCCAGTGCCGGGCCTCCGCCTCGGCACCGGCGTCCGCGAGCGCCCGCACCAGCACCGGCAGATCGGCGTCCCTGCTCGGCTCGGTTCCGGGGTCGTAGGTGGCGAGGGCTATCCGGGGCACGGCGGGGCTCCCTGTCGTACGGCGGTTCGGTGGTCGGTGCGGCTGCGAGGCTAACAAGCACCGTGGCACCGGGCGCCGGGATCGGGCAGGATCACGGCCATGGCCCTTGCCGGAACGGACGCCCACACCGCCGAGCCCCGGCTGCCGCCCCTGGTGCGCACCGCCCTGTCGGCCGCCCGGGCCCGGGGGTTCCCCCACTCGTGCCGGCCCGAACAGGGGCGTCTGCTGTACGCGTTGGCGGGTGGCGCGCGGCTGCGCATCGGGGAGACCGGGACCGGTCTGGGCGTCGGCCTGGCCTGGCTGGCGTCCGGGGCGTCGGCGGGCATGCGGCTGTACAGCGTGGAGCGGGACCCGGAGCGGGCGCGGTGCGCGGCCGAGGTGTTCGCCGGCCGGCCCGAGGTCACCGTACTCACCGGCGACTGGCGGCGGATCGAGGAGTACGGCCCCTTCGACCTGCTCGTCCTCGACGGCGGCGGGCAGGGCAAGGCGCCCGGGGACCCGCCCGCCGACGTGCAGCGGCTGCTGGTGCCCGGCGGGACGGTCGTCGTGGACGACTTCACACCGGCGGCCGGCCGGCCCCCGCTGCACGAGGGCGTGCCCGACCGGGCGCGGCTGCACTGGCTGGAGCATCCCGCGCTGCGGGCGGTCGAGCTGCGGCTCGCGGCCGACCTGAGCACGGTCGTCGGGACGCGGCTCCTGGTGTAGGAAGGGTGCTGTCGTCCCCGGCAGTCGGCACCGTCGACAGTAAGGAGCACGCCGCGTGTCCTCTCTCTTCCCCGCCCTGGCGGACGGTCCGGCCGAGCGCAGCGAGACGGGGGTCTCCCCGGACGAGGTCCGGGGGAGGGTCGCCCTGCGGTTCGGGCCACGGACCCTGACGTACGGCGAACTCGCGGGCGCCGCGGGCGCCCTGGCCGCCCGGATCGGCCGGGCCGGCCGGGTCGCGGTGTGGGCCACGCCGGAGCTGGAGACCGCCGTCGCGGTGACCGGTGCGCTGGTCGCCGGGGTGGCCGCGGTGCCGCTCAACCCCAAGTCGGGCGAGAAGGAGCTGGCGCACATCCTGTCCGACAGCGCGCCGTCGCTCGTCCTCGCCGCCCCCGGCGCGGAACTTCCCCCGGTCTTCGGCGACTTGCCCCGTGTCGACGTCGACGCATCCGCCGCCGGCGCCCTTCCCGGGGAGTCGGCCGCGGACGGGGACCCGGCACTGGTCGTCTACACCTCCGGCACCACCGGTCCGCCCAAGGGCGCGGTCCTCCCCCGCCGGGCCCTCGCCACCACCCTGGACGCGCTCGCCGACGCCTGGCAGTGGACCGGGGACGACGTGCTGGTGCACGGGCTGCCGCTGTTCCATGTGCACGGTCTCGTGCTGGGCGTCCTGGGCCCGCTGCGGCGCGGCGGCTCGGTGCGGCACCTGGGGCGGTTCTCGCCCGAGGGCGTGGCCCGCGAGCTGAACTCCGGCGCGACCATGATGTTCGGGGTGCCCACGATGTACCACCGGATCGCGGAGGCGCTGCCCGGCGACCCGGAGCTGGCCAAGGCGCTCGCCGGGGCCCGGCTGCTGGTCTCCGGCTCGGCCGCGCTGCCGGTGCACGACCACGAGCGGATCGCGGCGGCCACCGGGCGCCGGGTGATCGAGCGGTACGGCATGACGGAGACGCTGATGAACACCGCCGTGCGGGCCGACGGGGAGGCCCGGCCCGGCACGGTCGGGGTGCCGCTGCCGGGCGTGGAGCTGCGGCTGGTGGAGGAGGACGGCACCGAGATCGGCGCGTACGACGGGGAGAGCGTCGGCGAGATCCAGGTGCGCGGCCCCAACCTGTTCAGCGAGTACCTGAACCGGCCCGACGCCACCGCCGCCGCGTTCACCGCCGACGGCTGGTTCCGCACCGGGGACATGGCCGTGCGCGAGCCCGACGGCTACGTCCGCATCGTCGGGCGCAAGGCCACCGACCTGATCAAGAGCGGTGGTTACAAGATCGGGGCCGGTGAGATCGAGAACGCGCTGCTGGAGCATCCGGGGGTGCGGGAGGCCGCGGTCACCGGGGAGCCGGACGCGGATCTGGGCGAGCGGATCGTGGCCTGGATCGTCCCGGCGGACCCGGCGTCGCCGCCCGGCGCCGAGGAGTTGGCCGGCCATGTGGCCCGGCGGCTCGCCCCGCACAAGCGCCCGCGCGTCGTCCGCTACCTGGAGGAACTGCCCCGCAACGACATGGGGAAGATCATGAAGCGGGCGCTCGGCGATGTCTGAGCGGCTGTCGGCGCGGGAGATGCTGGCGCTGGTCGCGGACGCGGACAGCTTCCGTGAACTCCCCGCGCCGGAGGGGGAGTCCCCGCCCGACGGCCCCCTCGGCTGGCAGGGCTACGACGCCTCCCGCGCCCGGGCCGCCGCACGCACCGGCGAGCAGGAGTCGGTCGTCTGCGGCACCGCGAGCGTCGAGGGCACCCGGGTCGTACTGGTCTCCTTCGAGTTCGGCTTCCTCGGCGGCTCGCTGGGCCGGCGCACCGGGGACCGGCTGGAGGCGGCGTACGCCCACGCCCGCCGGCACCGGCTCCCGGTCGTGCCGCTGATCGCGACCGGGGGCAGCCGGATGCAGGAGGGCATGCTCGCGCTCACCCAGCTCCAGCGGGTGGCCCGCCAGTCCGCGCTCACCCGCGAGGCCGGCCTGCCCCAGATAGCGGTCCTGCGCGACCCGACCACCGGCGGCGGCTGGGCCACCCTCGGCGCCGGCGCGGACGTCGTCCTCGCCCTTCCCGCCGCCCAGGTGGGCTTCGCCGGCTCCCGGGTCCGCCCGCCCGGCACCGACCCGACCGCGTACACGGCGGAATCCCAGCTGGCGGTGGGCTCGGCGGACGCGGTGGTGCACCCGACCGAACTGAAGCAGACCCTGGGCACGTGGCTCGGCCTGCTGGCGGGGCGGGAGACGGGGGCCGGGGCCGCACCGGCGCACTCGCGCCGGGTCGAACCCGCCCCCGTGCCGTCCGCGCTCGGCTCGGCCGGGGTGCCCGGCAGCGGGTGGGAGGCCGTGGTGCGGGCCCGGGCGGCCGAGCGGCCGAGGGCGCGGGCGTATCTGGACGCCTATTTCCGGCGGCGAGTGCTGATCAGCGGGGACCGGTGCGGCGGGGTCGATGCCGACGGGATGCTGTGCGGGTTCGGCGAACGGGACGGCCGTACCGTGGCGTACGCGGCGCAGACCGGGGCGGCGACCCGGCCCGCCGGGTACCGGACCGCAGCCCGGCTGATCCGGCTGGCGGACCGGCTCGGCATCCCCGTGCTGACGCTGGTGGACACCCCGGGTGCCGCGAACGACGCCGAGGCGGAGCGGCAGGGCGCCGGCGCGGCGATCGCCGAGGTGTTCGGCGCGGTGGCCGCCGCCCGGGTGCCGATCACCACCCTCGTCATCGGCGAGGGCGGCTCCGGCGGCGCCCTCGCGCTGGCCGCGCCCGGCAACACCTGGGCCACCCCGGACAGTTACTTCTCGGTGATCGCCCCGGAGCTGGCGGCCGCCATCCTCAAACGCCCGCCGCAGGAGGTGGAGGCGACCGCGGACCAGCTCCGCATCCGCCCGCAGGACCTGGTGGAGCTGGGGGTGGTCCGGGGCATCGTCTGAGCGCCCCCGGAGCGCTAGGGCTTAGCGGACCGCCGCCGCCCGTACGATCTCCTGTGTCACCGATCCCCCCGTGTCGTCCCGGGCCGAGGCCCGCAAGGACACGGACGACGCGCCGCGCGGCACGGTCAGCGTGCCGTGCCAGGAGGCGCCCCGGCCGGCGCGCAGCGGGACCGTCCGCCAGGTCGTGCCGTCGTCGTACGACACCTCCAGCCGTCCGCCGCCGAGACGCCCGGTCCCGGACGCCCCCGCCACGTACGCGGCGCCCAGCGCGACCGGTGTCCGCCGCCCCGCGCGCACCGCACCGGCGAGGTCGGTGTCGAGGGTGTAGGCGAGGTTGATCAGCGGCAGGTACGTCCAGTGGTCCTCGGGGGTGGCCGCCGAGCGGAAGGTCCACTCGGTGTGGCCCCGGGTGGCGAGCGGCCAGCGGGCGGCGTCCAGCGCGGTGTCGGTGACGACCCGGTACGCGTGCTCGTCGGCGGGCGCGTCCCGGACATAGACGGCGGGCCCCTTCTGCCGGTCGGCCGGGGTGCCGTCCACGGAGACGGCCGTGGTCTGGCTCATGCCGCTGTCCTCGCTCCACACGTCGCCGAAGCCGGTGTGGTCGGGCCCGGAGTCGCCCCAGCCGGGCACGTTCAAACGGATCTGGTTCCCGGCGCGTTGCTGGCCCCAGCCGAGCCCGGTGCCCGGCCACGGGTGCCACACCGGCCGGAACCAGTTCAGCACCGGCCGGGTTCCGCCGGTGTAGCGGACGAGCCCGCCGCGCTCCTCCAGCGCGCCGCCCGCGGTGGTGACGGACTCGTGCCACAGCTGGCCGGGGCCGGTGGAGACGTAGTCCGTGCGCACGGCGGGCAGGGCGACGCGCTCCTGGAAGCCGAGGCCGATCGGGAAGGCACCGGTGATCGAGTACCGGAACTCGCCGCCCTGCTGGGGCCGGGGAGCGTGGAACCTCACGTGCACGGCGGCCAGTTCGCGGCCCCGGGGCGCGTAGGTGAGGTCGCGGTCCGGGATCGCGCCCCGGTGGCCGTCGGAGAGGTCGTACACGTACGGGGAGTCGGCGGTGCCGGTCATGTCGACCCGGCCCGCCGCCCGGAGGCGTGCCGCGTCCGCGCCGTTCACGGTGGCGATCTGCAGCGGCCGGTCGGCGTTGTCGTCGGTGCCCCACCAGGCCATCAGCCGGCCGGGCGCGTCGTCCGTCACGAACAGGGCCTCGGCGCCCGCGTCCTGCGCGGCGCGGGCGAGCGCGGCCGGGTCGGCGCCGTCGGCGAGGCGGGCGAGCACGGCCTTGCCGGACACCCCGGTGACGGGTCCGTCGCCCACGTCCACCAGCGGCAGCCGGGTGCGGCCCTCGACGAGGGTGCCGCCGGGCTGGACGGTGGCCTCGCCGACGCCCCTGACCTCCAGCCGCGGCTTGGCCAGCCGCCACACGGTCCGGTACTCGAAGCCGCCCCGCGCGACCTTCGGGGTGGGCGCGGCAAAGACGCTGTCGTAGGCGAGGGGCACCTGGACCGCGCCGAACAGGTCGGCGCCGCCGGCCTTCCGGTCGTACTCCACGAGGAGCTGGCGGGTCTCGGTGCGCCGGTCCACCCGGGCGGCGACCTCCCGCAGCGCACGGCCGTCCAGGGTGACCTCGCGGTCCCGGTCGAGGGTGATCTCGGGGGCGGCGAGGAAACCGAGGCCGAGGGAGTCGGCGCCGTGGCTGCCGTGCACGTCGAGGAAGGAGGCGAGGCAGTAGGTGCCCGGCCGCAGGCGCAGCCGGAGCGTGCCGGAGTCGCCGACGTGGGCGGGCTCGGCGTCCGCGCCCTCGGCGAGCCGCTGCACGGTGAGGTCGGCGGCGGCGGGCGCGCCCGACCGGTCCTTGACGTGGACGGTGAGGGTGTACCGCTCCTCCTCCTTGACCAGCCCGAACACGGTGTGCGCGACGGTGTCGCCGGCCGGGTCGGTGGCCACGATCCGTCCGCTGGTCCGGCCCACCGGTGCCTTCGAGCCGTGGCCGGTGACGGTGGTGGCGGCGGTGCCGTGGGCGGGGACGGTGAGGAGGTCGTCGGCGAGGGTGGCGACGCCGTCCGGGGCGCCCCGCACCGAGAGCCTCAACCGCACCGGCGCGTCGGACCGGTTGGTGTAGGTGAGGGTGCGGGTGACCGGCCGGCCGGCGCCGTAGGGCCAGCGGAGGAAGCCGAGGTCGGCGCTGCCGGTGGCGGTGACCGTCGCGCGCACCGCGTCCGGCACGCTCACCCGGCCCGCGCCCAAGAGGTAGGCGGAGGCGTCCAGTTGCCGGGAGGTGGACATCAGCGCGTCCTTCAGCCGGGCGCCGGTCCAGTCGGGATGCCGCTCGGCGAGCAGCGCCGCGACACCCGCGACCTGCGGGGTGGCCATGGACGTACCGCTCATGGAGGTGTAGTAGCCGGTGCCCGGCGTGAGTTGGGAGCGGGCGGCGAGGACGTCGACGCCGGGGGCGGAGAGGTCGGGCTTCAGGGCGTTGTCGCCGTACCGGGGGCCGGCGGAGGTGAAGGAGGCGGGCTGGTCGGCGGCGTCCACCGCGCCGACGGTGAGCGCGGCGTCGGCGGCGCCGGGCGAGCCGATGGAGGAGGGGGCGCCGGTGTTGCCGGCGGCGGCGACGAACAGCGCGCCGGTCTCCGCGGAGAGGGTGTCGACCGCCTGCGCCATGGGGTCGGTGCCGTCGCTGGGCTCCGTCGACCCCAGGCTCATGGAGACGATCCGGGCGTGCACGTCCCGGGCCGCCCACTCCATGCCGGCGATGATCTGGGACTCGCTGCCCGCGCCCTGGTCGTTGAGCACCTTGCCTACGGCGAGGTCCGCGCCGGGCGCGACCCCCTTCTCCCTGCCGCCGGAGGCGGCGCCGCTGCCGCCCACGGTGGAGGTGACGTGGGTGCCGTGGCCGTCGCGGTCGGCGACCTCCTCCCCGTCGACGAAGCTCCGGCCGGCGCTCACCCGGCCCGCCAGGTCGGGGTGGCCGAGGTCGGCGCCGGTGTCCAGGACGGCGACCGTGACGCCCTTGCCGGTCAGTCCGGCGTCCCAGGCCGCGGCGGTGCCGATCTGGGCGTTGCTGGCGGCCAGTTCGGCCCTCACCCGCCCGTCGAGCCAGACCGTGCGGATGCCGGGCGTCCGGGTGAACGACCGCCAGAACGTCCGGCCCCTGCCGGCCGCCACGGCGGTCCCGCGCACACTGGGCAGCGCCCGGGTGCGCTCGGCACCGGCCGGGACCGCGGCGCGTACGCCCTCGTCGTAGGTCACGATCAGCGGCAGCGCGTCGGACTCGGCGTCGGTGAACCCCTGCCGGATCAGCCCGCCGACGTCGAACAGCCGCCGGTCCAGGGTCCCCGCGCGCAGGTACGGCAGCGCCTCGTCCGGTACGACGGTGAGGTCCCCGGCGCTGCGCTGCGTCCGTACGGCACCGGTGGCGCCCGCGGGCCGCCGGACGGTGACGGTCCGTTCGCCGTGCCCGAGGTCGGTGACGGTCACCCGGTCGCCCGTGACGAGGGTGACGGTGGTGGTGCCGTCGCCGCCGGGGGCGGGGCCGGGGGTGGGCACCGCGACCGCCGGGCCGGCCGGGAGCAGGGCGCTCACCAGCCCCGCAGCGAGCAGGGCGGCCGCGCGTCCGACTGGTCCTGTGCTCATCCACGCCTCCTCTCGTGAGTGTCGAGCGCGTCGAGTGCCCGGACGAGTGCGATGTGCCGTTGCCCATGCGGGAGTTGACCGGTACCGGCGGAAAGGCGCCAGGGCGGGTTTTCGCCAACCTCGGGGGAAATCCCGCATCACGCCGTCGGACGTGTGACTCGCGCAGCACCGTCCGTAACATGGGAGCGGATCACGGGTCGGGTACGACGGGGGAGCGAGCGCCAGGATGGACGGGTTGGTCGAGTTCAGGACCGAGGACGGTGCGCTCGTCGTCGTGGAGGGCGTCGGCACCAGATCGGGGGCCCGGCTCGTCTCGCGCGGCGACGGACCGGCGCAGGCCGCGCGCACCTTCGAGGGCGCGCTGGACGGCGTACGGGCGGCGGCGGCGGCCGCGCTGCGGGTCTTCCGGGACGGCACCCTGCGGCCCGACGCGGTGGAGATCGAGTTCGGGGTGCGGCTGTCGGCGGAGGCCGGCGCGGTGATCGCGAAGGGCTCGGCGGAGGGCCATCTGGTCGTCAAGCTCAGCTGGTCCCCGGGACAGCAGCCGGAGCAGGCCCCCGCGGGGCCGGACGGGCGGGCCGCGGCGGGGCCGGACGGGCCGGCACCGGCCGTCCCCGGCCAGACGCCACCCGGCCGGACGGCACCCGGCCGGACCACGGCCGACACGACCGCGCCGGAGGCGACCGCGGCCGATCCGGAGCCCGCCGACCGGTGATGCGCAGCGCCGCCTGGCACGCCCGGATCGCCTGTGGCGACGAGGTGGGGGCCGGATTCCTGGTGACCGGCCGCCGGGTGCTCACCTGCGCCCACGTCGTCAGGTGGAGCGACCGGGCGGCGGTGACCGTCAGCTTCCCGCACGCCCGGGAGCTGGGCGAGCTGCCCGCCTCGGTCGTCGCCCACGGCGGCTGGGCGGGCGAGGTCACCGACCCCGGGGATGTCGCCGTACTCGAACTGGACCGGGACGTCCCGCTCGCCCCGGCCGGTTTCGCGCCGCCCGACGCCGCGTGCACCGAGCCGTATCCGAAGCTGATCGCGTACGGCTTCCCCGAGGGCTACGACGAGGGCACACTCGCCGAATACCAGGCCGTTTCACCACAGTTGATCGCCGGCGAGTGGCTGGAACTGGTGGCGTGGAACGGGCACGGGCAGCCGCTCGTGGCCGGGTTCAGCGGCGCGGCGGCGACGCTGCCGGACGGCAGGGTGGCCGGCATGGTCACGGCGGCCTCGGGCTCCCCGGACGTCCGCAAGGGCCGGATGCTGCCCCTGGACGTGCTGGCCCGGTACTGGCCCGAGCTGGGCGAGCTGGTGCCCACCCCCGGCCACCGGGACGACGCCCGCCGGCGGCTGTACGGCCTGCTGCGCCGGGCCGCGGCCGACACCGGACCGGTGTGCGACCCGAACCGGCTGTACGTGGACGCGGTGGGCGCCTTCGGGCCGCCGCTGCCCGCGGGCGGCTTCCCGTCCCTGTGGGCGGCCGCCGCCTATGTGCAGTGGGAGGTCCCGGACCCGGAGGCGGTGAGCCGGTTCGCCGACCGGCTGCACGAACTGCTGGAAGGAGCCCCGGTGTCACGGCCCGCCGCGGCCCCGGAACCATCCGGCGCGGCGGCCCCGCCGGCCTGGTCCCCGGTGGTCGTCGAGATCGACCACAGCGGCGCCGGTCCCGACCAGGTCACCGTGGAGGTGTCCGCGTACCGCGACGGCCGGCGCCGTCCGGTGGGCGCCCGCCGGCTGCCGCGGAGCGCGGTGCGGGCCTACGTCCAGCAGCGCATCGACGAGGCCGTCGACCATCTCGCCCCGGACGCCGACGAGCTGGTCACGTTCGTCCTGCCGCGCGAGTGGCTCAACGAGGCCGTGGCGCACTGGGAGTGCGGCGCGGACGACAGCACGCCGCTCGGCTGCGCCTATCCGCTGGTGGTGACCGACCGCGCGCGGCACCACAGCGGCCGGCTGCGCCACCAGTTGCGCAAGAAGTGGCAGAAGCTGGACTCCGGCCGGACGCCCGAGGTGCACCGCGTCGAGTGCGGCACCCGGGAGCGCCCGCCGAGCCTGCGCAAACGACTGTGGGACGGCGAGGCCGGACTGGCGGGCTACGCGGCCCCGCCCACGGCCGTCCGGCAGCACTTCGAGGTCGGGCTCACCGTGCCCGTCCCCGTCCTGCTGTGGCCCCGGACCGGCTCCCCCTGCCCCGGGCACGAGGACGAACCCTGCCCCGGCGCGCCCGGGGAACCGCCCTGCCCCGGCACCGCGTTCCTCGACCGGCTCACCGCCGCGATCGCCGACGTACCGCCCGCCGAACTCCCGCGGCACATCCTGTCGTTGCGGCTGACCGCGGACGCCGCCGACGAACCCGACCGGCACTGGGCGAGAGATGTCCAGCTGCTCTGGGACGACCCGCGCTGCTTCCCCGAGACCACCGCGAGCCTGCACTCCCCCGTCGCCTGACCCACCGCACGACCGCCCGCCCCCACGGAGAAGAAGAGCCCATGCCCCTGTGGCCCGTCTACACCGGTACGAACGAGCCGCACGACGGCGTCGCGAAGCTGCCCCCGCCGCCGCCCTGGCGGGACTTCGACGGCGGGCCGGTGCTGTCCGCGCCGGACGCGGCCGCCGACACCTCCGCCGTCTCCCCCGACCGCACCCACCGCGCCGAGACGTACCAGGCCACCCCGGAGACGGTCCAGCTGGTCAACGCGGCCCTGTACCTGCGCCGTCCGCTGCTGGTCACCGGCCCGCCCGGCACCGGCAAGTCCTCCCTGGTGTACGCGGTCGCCCGTGAGCTGCGGCTCGGCCCGGTGCTGCGCTGGAACATCACCAGCCGCAGCACCCTCCACGACGGGCTCTACCAGTACGACCCGCTCTCCCGGCTGTACGCGGCCCGGCAGGAGGCCGCCCGGCAGGAGCGGGAGCGGGGCACCGGCGACCGGTCGGGCATCGAGCACCACCTGCGCCTGGGCCCGCTCGGCACCGCGCTGCTCCCCTACGAGCGCCCCCGCGCCCTGCTCATCGACGAGATCGACAAGAGCGACCTCGACCTGCCCAACGACCTGCTGAACGTGCTGGAGGAGGGCCAGTACGAGATCCCCGAGCTGGTGCGCGCCGCGCGGCTCACCCCGGACGGCGTCGCCGAGGTGCTGGCCGACGGCACCGACGAGCGGGTCCCGGTGGCCCGCGGCCGGGTCCGCTGCCGGGCGTTCCCCTTCGTCGTCCTCACCAGCAACGGCGAGCGCGAGTTCCCGCCCGCCTTCCTGCGCCGCTGCGTCACGCTGCACCTGCGGCAGCCGGACGACCGGCACCTGGCCGAGATCGTCCGCGCCCACCTGGGCGAACCGGACGCCCACGCGCGGAGCCTGATCGAGCGTTTCCTGGCCCGGTCGGGCGTCGGCGACCTGGCCACCGACCAGCTCCTCAACGCGATCTACCTGGCCCGCTCCGCCGACCTGGACGCCGAGTCCCTCGACCGGCTGGCGGAGCAGCTGATGCCGTACCTGGGGCAGAGCGCGCAGACCGATGTCTTCTGAACCCGCCGAGCCCGGCGCGCCCCCCGGCGCCCCGGATCCCGTCGCCCGCCTGGCCGACATCCTGGCCGAGGCGGCCGACGGCGTGCGTCCGACCCCGCGGGAACTGGCCGAACTGCTGTGGCTGGCCCGGCACATGGAGTCCGGCGCCGACGGGTCCGGCACCGACGGGCCCGACGCCGACGACGGCACCGGCTGCGACACCGCCGCCGGGCAGGCGGCCCCGGCACCCGGAGCACCCCCGCCCCCCGCGGGCGGGCCGGGGGCGGGCCCCGCCCCCCCCCCCCCCCCCCCCCCCCCCCCCCCCCCCCCCCCCCCCCGCCCCCCCCCCCGCA